>QNFD01000124.1 GCA_003645435.1 Gammaproteobacteria bacterium
GTATCAAACAGCGAGCATTCGCTGGTAGCAGAAGTGGCTGAAGGCATTACAGTCGATTTTACCGATCCGCCCCGGGCCCGTAAAACCATCCTCGCCGCAATTGAAAAACTTAACATTCTCTGCGTCCTGGCGACTGACGATTCCTGTGTCTCATTATGCAGTCAGATAGCCGAGCATCTGCAACTACCACATAATTCAGCCGCCGCCTCCGAGTTAACCCATCGCAAAGACCTGGCGCGACAGGCTTTGCAAAATGCCGGTTGTAATACCCCCGAATTTCAGCTTATCAGTTTAAATCAGCTGTCGAATGCCTCGCTAAACATCACCTATCCAGTGGTCGTTAAACCACTAAGCCTGTCCGGCAGCAGGGGTGTGATCAGGGTTGATTCCGATAAGGAGCTGATCGCAACCTGTCGGCAAATTGAGTCGATTCTTGAGCATGCCGGCCAAACTGGATATGCACGAGATCATCTACTGGTTGAATCCTATCTCGATGGCGCCGAATTTGCGGTTGAAGGATTTTTAATCGATGGCGAATTCCATCTTTTGACTATCTTCGACAAACCCGAACCACTGATCGGTCCATTTTTCGAAGAAACTTACTATGTAACCCCCAGCCAGCTGGATAAAAACAATCAACGGGATCTTATCAATGAAATCGCTAATTGCTGCCGTGCTTATGGTTTATCGCATGGACCGGTGCACGCCGAAGCCCGGATTACCCCTGACGGAGTCGTGTTGCTTGAGCTCGCTGCCAGGACCATAGGCGGGCAATGCGGCCAGCTGATCGAGTTTTCACTTGGGCAAAAGCTGGAAGAACTGGTAATACAGGGAATGTGCGGGATGCTGCCGGATGTACTGGGCCGCTCCGAAGCCGCCGGGGTATTAATGATTCCAGTTACCACCTCCGGTATCTTAAGAAGGGTTGAAGGCCTGACCGCTGCAATGCAGGTAAAACATATTAAGGATATCGAAATTCTTATCCGCGAAGGTTACGAACTCATACCCCTGCCCGAGGGTTCGAGTTATCTTGGATTTATATTTGCACAGGCGCCGGACTATGCACAAACCTACGAGGCGCTAAGGACCGCTTACCGAAAATTAAACTTTGTTACAGCACCAAACTGGCGACTGGCCGCTGGGTGAACTACTTTTTCGCTCCAGGGGAACGGAAACCTTCCGGCTGTTGACCCAAGTCACCCTCTTTGAACAAAAAGCCAAGCATATGCTGCTCGATAATGGCTAAACTCGCAGGATCAACGGTAGACAGACCATTCTCATTTATTATCATGGTCTGGCGCTCAATCCATTGCATCCAGCCATCTTCCGAAACATTTTCAAAAATGCGCTGCCCCAACTCACCGGGATAAGGCACTCTATTTAAGCCCGGCGCTTCCGCACCGAGTACTACGCATTTCACCATTCGTGTCATTTTTACACCGCAAGACGAGGTTGTTGAGTTCCAACTGTTGTATATGATATCAAACTGTTGGCGAATCAATCCAGCGCTGATTATACCGAAGCGGTTAGCTTGATTTAAGAAATCTCTGTAAACAATCCCTATCGCTGCTAACTAATTGAAAATGCGAGATTCCCAAAAATTGCATTTCCTGCTTACATCGCACCATCTGGCCCGAGTTGACATATTCAGAGCTTCTTTAAATTTAATCTGTAACTTACTCATTTATTTAAATAAACTATGCCTATAATAAGGGTAGAAATGTGCGTATATATTTAAAGTTGTGACCAGTTCCACGGAACCAGGATCGGGGTTTTGCGGGATTCGGCTATAATTTTACCAATTGTGGCTTCAATGCCTGAAAGCATTAAAAAATTTAAAGGACTCGAATTGCAACTTTATAAAACTCAGTCAACTACAGAGCAATCCGCGATTTTTCATATCGACAGTAATGGCGTCACCGACACGGGTCATGTTAGAACCAGGAATGAAGATTCCTACCTGGTGTTGCCAGAGCAGAATCTGTGGGTTGTTGCCGATGGCATGGGTGGTCATCATGCCGGTGATTTCGCAAGCCAGTCAATTACTCAAAACCTGGCTTTGTTCAAACAGGCAAATTCGCTCGAAGAGTCAATTTTATTACTCGAAGAAAATGTCATAAACACTAACGCCATTATCAGGAAAAAGGCTGAGAAACTGGGCAAGGGTATGACCATTGGAGCTACTGTTGTTTGCGTCTATATATGGCAAAACTTCCTTTTTGCATTCTGGGCCGGTGACAGCCGCCTGTATCGATTCCGCGATGAGCAACTCAGTAGGCTGACTGAAGACCACAGCTATGTCGAAGAGTTAGTGAAAATGGGCAAGATCGAGGCCAAAGATGCGGAAGCCCACCCAGCTTCAAATGTGGTGCTAAGAGCAGTTGGCATAGACGATACATTACGCCTCGATTTCGAGTATTTTGATTTACTTGACGACGATATCTTTATCATTTGCTCTGATGGTCTATATAAGGATCTGGCAGAGGATAAAATCTCTCCGATAATCCAGGATAATAAAGATGACATGGATAAATTAGCTCACTCGTTACTATCTTCATCACTGGCGGCTGGCGGCACAGACAACACGTCAATAATTACCATCAAGGTTAGCAACAAACAATAAGATGTCTCAAGTCTGTAAATCACTGATTAATGATTATATTACCGGCGCCTTGAGCCTTACGGATTTTGAGGAGGGTTTGTCGAGTGTATTCGGAACACTACCTAGCGGTCATGCAAACGCGCAAACTTACATACAGACTCTTTTCACCGCGGATAAAATTGATTCAACCAGTTTTACCGAAATCTCACACCTGATTTCAAAAGTTAACATCGAGTCCACCTTAAAAGGTGGTACCGAAGTCGAAATCGACACCCAGTTTTTCCAGGAAGACAAAACCCTGCATCTTACCGATATGGAAGACATGACCGATATGACCGAGGACGGCTCTAGTGATAAGACCGTTATCGTCAGTGCCGAGGGTGAACATCGTCAGGTGACTGATGTATCCGTGGCAACACCGGTACGTGAAGATATTTCGGCCATTACCGCAAAAGTAGTCGAGAAACCACACCGTTCAAAGAAACACGAAAGCCTGGGACCGGGGTTTACCCTCAAAGAGCGATTTGTGTTAATGGAGAAGTTAGGCCAGGGTGGCATGGGAGTTGTGTTTAAGGCCAAGGATCTATTAAAAGTAGAAGCCCAGGATAAGAACCCCTACGTTGCTATCAAGGTTTTAACAGACGCTTTTAAAAAGTACTCGGGTTCATTTATAGCCTTACAACGCGAGGCAAGCAAGGCACAACGTCTTGCGCACCCAAATATTGCTACTGTCTACGATTTCGATCGCGATGCCGACACCGTATTCATGACCATGGAATACCTGGAGGGTAAAGCGCTCAACCAGTTGATAAAGGATATTAGCAAGAAACCGCTTAAAAAAGATCAGGCTTTACACATCATCGACGAATTGTGTAGCGGTCTCGCCTATGCACATGAGAAAAACCTGATCCATTCAGATTTTAAACCCGGAAACTGTTTTCTAACAGCCGAAGGACACGTCAAGCTTCTCGACTTCGGCATCGCTCGTGCCAGTACACAGACCGATGAAGAAAGAGAAAACACCATGTTTGACCCCGCCAAGTTGAGCGCCGTTACCCCGGCTTACGCAACTCCGGAAATGTTCGCCGGGATGAACCCGGATCCCAGAGACGATATCTACGGCCTCGCTTGTGTTGCCTATCAATTACTGGCTGGCGGTAAACACCCCTATAACAAGGTAGCGTCACCCAAGATTAAAGAACTGGCGATAAAACCGAAACCAATCAAGGGTTTGAATCGAAAACAACAAAAGACCCTGACAAAGGCATTAACCGTGGAGCGTGAAGATCGCATTGCGACCGTAGAGAAATTTGCGGATGGCATGAGATCAAGAAAAAGCTATGCCAAGACCATAGTCCTGGTTACCCTGTTTCTGGCTATTATAGTCGCCGGTATCGGCTACAAACCATACCTTGAATTTCGTGATGAGCAACTCCAGTACGACAAAATTGCCGAAATTAAAAAGGGCAATAAGGCCTTGATGATCGAAACCATCTGGGGACTGGATCAGCTAAGTCCGGAGCATCAGAAAATTATTTCTGTCGGACTGCGTCGAGAGATTATCACTTTTTATCGAGACAGGATTCGCACCGTGTTCAAACCCAAGGAAGGATTGTATGATTATCCGCAAGCCCTGGGACTGATATCGCAGGCCAAAAAGCATTACCCGGACTCGGTCGCTTTGTCGACCATCGAAGATCAGGTCAAAGAACAAAAGGATCGTCTGATGAACAGCCTGATCTCGCTATATAATCGTTACTTAAAAGAAAGGAAGTTGATCAAAACAGAAAACGGGGAAGACCTGACTACGGTTATGCCATTAATAGCAAGAGTCGACCCCAAACATTATCTATTAAGAGATAACGCCCTTGCTCATCTGTATCTCTCCGAAGCAGAAAAATATATTATCAAAAGCGATTTCAACACTGCAGGACGTTATATTGAAACCGGCCTGGGCCTGTTTCCCGATAATTCTCGCCTGAAAAGTCTAAATAAACAGATCAATGTCCAGAATCAAAATTAAATGAGCCAATCGGAATCCGCGTTTCGCCACCTGGCAATATCCTATGCCAATGCTCTGATCACCCGCCAACAGTACGTGATGATTCGATCACTTCTTCTCAAAAAACTTCAATCCAGGGGCACAATTGAAGACGAGGACCTGGAAAATTTCAGCAAACTTGCGGATAGCACTGACCAGCCGAAAACAGAGAGTTCCTACACCTCTTCCGACTGGATCATTATCGTGCTGGGCATAGCCGCTTCAGCGGTGCTTGGATTCGTGCTTTATAGCTAGTAGTCCATATAGCTGGCAGTCGATCCGCCAAAGCGGCGGAAATTCCGGGAATGAAGGCCTGCGCAATTCGTGATAATCTGGAACCATGACTAGTAATCAAACCATAGCACCCTTCGCCGCCGCAGTTTATACGCCGGACACTGGCGATAGAATGGCGCTTTTAAAATTCGTTGAGAAACTAAAAGCGCGGAATACGCGTGTCGGCGGGGTTCTGCAGGAAGCACTATTTAATTCAGAAGGCCAAATAGTAGGACTTAACGCCATAGATGTTGCAACTGACCGCCGCATCCCGATCACGCGCGCAGTGAAGGGCGGCGAAGAGTGCGGACTCGATGTATCAGCCCTCGCGGAGACCGCCAGTATTATCGATAGCGCTATCAATGACCGTCTGGATCTGGTGGTAGTGGAGAAATTTGGTGAGTTAGAACAAAACGGTAAAGGCCTGATCGATCAGATTTTGCAAACCATCGGTGAAGGTATACCCCTCTTAATCTCGGTTCCCGAGGCGGCATTGCCCGTCTGGCAGGAGCGAAGCGGCGAGCTTGGGAGTGTCCTGCCTTTCAGCGAGGAAGCCTTCCAGCAATGGTGGCAAAGCGTAGACCAGGCATAGAAGATTAACCTGGTAGCCTGTCGGACAATTTGCCACAGAAATTCTGGGAAGTTCAAAGGAAAAATCAGCGTGAAATAGTCAGTAATGTTTAACCAGGGCCTAACCCTGCTCTCCGAATGAAACCGTATGGTAACGCTGGAAGCGAATCGTCTCTGACCAGTAATCAGGGGACAACCCGGCCTTGAATAGTAGTTGTTGGAGAAATTCCTCTGGATCGCTGAGTTTCTCCCACACCTTGGGCAGAAAGGTAGAACGGTAACGGCCATCTTCCAACAGCAAACCATCGACCTGCGGACGCAACTGGCTTAGCAAACTCGTCCGGTCGGTGACGGCTAGCGTTTCCATCTGCGACAGGACCGAAATTTCTATTTTAGTGTCGGCCATTTCAGAGGTATTTAACCGCGGGAAGCGCGGGTCCCGAAAAGCAGCGTTAAACGCGCAGGAAGCCACGCTATGTGCGAGCGGATCCGATGATTCCAGTGCACCCATACAGCCGCGCAGCTCCTCGAGTTGGGTCAGCGTCACGAAAACGCCAAGCCGGGCAGCGAGCGTACCATCCAGTTGCAGGCTATCCAGCCGCAACAAATTGCCACCATTCAGGCCCGATTCGATCGATTGCCGCGCAATCTCGAGTAAGCGAAACTTTTCAGCTTCGCTGAGATCAATGCAGAATGAAGGCGCCATAACCCACTACCCTGTCCCTGCTTCCTGCGGTATCACCGGAATTGCGGGTACCTAACAATTCGACATCGAGTAAGCCGATATGCTCGCTAGACATCAGGCCATTGACTGCTTTAGCACCACAGGCCTGTTCACCCGACAAGTCGCTCGATTTTTGCAATATACGATCGCAGGTCGAAGCGTCGATTTGCCTGGCTGCCTCGTAGGAATGGAAATGGGATAAATCGGTGCTGATAACGATTAGCGTTTCTTCCCCACCCCAGAGCTCATCGATTACTGCAGCTACCGTTTTTGCATCACAGTTGCCAACAACGACCGGTACCAGGGTAAATTGTTGCAGAACCGCCTGCAGGAAGGGCAATTGCACCTCCAGACTATGTTCCTCGCGATGCGCTTCGTCGGAAACGATCACAGCGGGCATGGACGAAATCTGCTCAATCGCCCTCGTGTCGAGATTTATTTCACCAAGCGGTGTTGAAAATGTATCCACCGATGGCACCGCCATACCGTCCAGGTAAACCCTGTGGGCAGGACCGAGTAGTACCACGCGATGGATTTCATCTTGATACGATTCAAGGCTACGGTAAGCAATAGCAGCGGTAGAACCGGAATAAACGTATCCCGCATGCGGTACGATTAGTACCTTGGGCCTCGCCGAGGATGGCAGTGGCGACTGCTCTATAAACCGGCTCACCTGGTGTTGCAGGGCAGCAGCTTGTGCCTCGTAAAAATAGCCGGCAACGGCGGCTTTGCGTGTGCTCATGCTATCTGCTCGCTGGGTTAACCTGGTTAAATATAATATCCATTGTTGATATATGGTTATTATGCCCATATTTACAAGCCATGGACGATACCATTGTTTCAACACGATACTGGCACAAGATGGAAGACGGTCGCCTGCAATGCGATCTTTGCCCACGCCACTGCCATCTGAAAGAGGGCCAACGCGGCCTTTGTTACGTGCGTCAGCGTCTGGATGATGAAGTCAAATTGGTCAGCTATGGACGTTCCAGCGGTTTCTGCATCGATCCGATCGAAAAGAAACCGCTCAATCATTTTTATCCCGGTAGTTCGGTATTATCGTTTGGGACCGCCGGTTGCAACCTGGCCTGTAAGTTTTGCCAGAACTGGGATATGAGCAAATCACGAGAGATGGATACCCTTGCAGATCGCGCTTCACCGGAGAAACTGGCGCAAGTCTGTGAAGAAATGTCATGCCGCAGTATTGCCTACACCTACAACGATCCGGTCATATTTCTCGAATATGCGGTAGATGTCGCTCAGGCCTGTCGTGAGCGTAACATCAAGTCCGTGGCGGTCACTGCTGGCTATATCGATCCAGAGCCCCGCATCGAA
>QNFD01000125.1 GCA_003645435.1 Gammaproteobacteria bacterium
GATTTATCGGTAAAAGATCCCTACTTTGTATTGCCCCTCATCATGGGTATTAGCATGCTGGTGCAGCAAAAATTAAACCCGGCGCCCCCCGATCCGATTCAGGCAAAAGTGATGATGGCCCTGCCATTTGTTTTCACTTTTTTCTTCGCGTTCTTCCCATCCGGACTCGTCTTGTACTGGGTCGTCAACAATATTCTCTCGATTACGCAGCAGTGGATAATTACAAAGCGTATCGAAGCCGGCGGTTCCTGATCCCCGGCTTTTGTTCGGATTGGGCATAGCCAGTGCCAACCACAGACACCATAGCAGCCGTAGCCACTCCACCCGGAGTCGGTGGTATCGGTATAGTGCGTATTTCCGGCCCACTCGCACTTCAAATAGGTGAGTCTCTCACCGCCTCCAGCCTGCAAACGAACCAGGTTCGATTTAGAAAATTCCTTGATGCGCTGGGCCAGGCTATCGATCATGGCCTGTGTTTCTACTGCCAGGCGCCCCATTCTTTCAGTGGTGAGGATGTGGTCGAAATCCAGGGTCATGGCGGGCCGATACTGCTTGATATGCTGCTCGAACGGGTTTGTGAACTTGGTGCAAGGCTGGCTCGTGCCGGTGAGTTTTCCGAACGCGCCTTCTTGAATGGCAAGCTTGATCTGACCCAGGCCGAGGCAATTGCGGACCTGATCGAATCCGGTAGTCGGGCAGCGGCGAAGGCAGCAATGCGCTCGTTGGAAGGACAGTTTTCAAGCCAGGTTCACCAGTTAGTTGACGAAATTATTAATCTGCGCGCATTTGTCGAAGCGGCGCTGGATTTTGCCGAAGAGGAAATCGATTTTCTCGCAGATTCCAGTATTGGTGAGCGGCTAGTTATCTGCCTGGATACCCTGGAAGATATACTGTTGCAGGCTGAGAATGGACGGGTACTGAACGAAGGGCTCACTGTCGTGCTTGCGGGCTTGCCGAATGCTGGTAAATCCAGCCTGCTCAATTACCTGGCTGGTTACGAGGCCGCGATTGTTACCGAGATTGCCGGCACCACCCGCGATGTAGTGCGCGAACATATTTCGCTAAAGGGTATCCCCTTGCGCATAAACGATACCGCCGGCCTGCGAAGTTCGGATAATCCGGTAGAGCTGGAAGGTATCAAACGCGCCTGGCTGGAGATCGACAATGCTGACGCTATCCTGTTACTGGTCGATGCCGGCGTCGGTATGACCGCTGCCGACGGTGAAATTATCGAGCGCCTCGGTGCGCGCAATTATCACCTGATTTACAACAAGGCGGACCTGCTTGCCGCGAATATAGTAAGAGACCGTCAGGCGCATTATATCTCGACACTAAGTGGTGAAGGTATGGGCGAATTGATTGATCTCATCACCGGTAAATTTTCGGATTATAACCAGGACAACCAGGTTATTATGGCGCGACGTCGACATGTCGATGCGCTGCTCAGGGCGCGCGCGAGTCTGCAACAGGCGCAGCGCGTATTCCTGGAAACCCGGTCGGGTGAACTCATGGCGGAAGATTTGCGTGAGGCCCAGCAATTTCTGAGCGAAATTACCGGAGAGTTCACCAGTGATGACTTGCTCGGCAAAATATTTTCCAGTTTTTGTATTGGCAAGTAGCGGACGATCCAGTTTCAGCAGGCTAAAGGGACAATTCTCGTGTTAGCCCGGAAAGTTAAAACCCAGGGAAGCGACAAATCGCAGGCAAAACTCAGAAGCAATCATTGCTGTGATATTATCGACTATCAAATTGAGTCGAGTTAAATCCGGCGTGCAATGCAGCGTAACAAGATGAATCAACAGAATCGAAAAAAACTGGTGCTGATTGACGGTAGCTCATACCTGTTCAGGGCCTATCATGGGTTACCGCCGCTGACCCATAACCGGCACCCTACGGGTGCAATCTATGGTGTGCTGAATATGTTGCGCAAACTAATCAGGGATGAAAATCCAGATAACATTGCCGTGGTTTTCGATGCCAAGGGCAAAACCTTTCGAAATGATATTTATGCCGAGTACAAGGCCAATCGACCGCCGATGCCGGACGATTTGCGTGTTCAGATCGAACCCCTGCATCAAATCATCAGGGCGCTTGGATTCCCGCTGATCGTAGTGGACGGTGTCGAGGCCGATGACGTTATCGGCACCTTCGCCGCTAAAGCACCCGAAAAAGGATTCAGTGTACTGATTTCCACCGGGGACAAGGATATGGCGCAGCTGGTTAACGCCGATGTGCGTTTGATCAATACGATGAATAACCAGATCATGACCGAAACAACGGTACCGGAAAAATTCCAGGTTAAGCCGGATCAGATCATCGACTACCTGGCATTGATGGGGGATAGTTCAGATAATATTCCGGGAGTACCGAAAGTCGGGCCCAAAACCGCGAGCAAGTGGCTCGGTGAATATGGCAGTCTGTGGGCGGTGATGGACAATGCGCATGCAATAAAAGGCAAGGTCGGGGAATACCTGCGTGAATCGCTCGATTTCCTGCCGATGTCATACGAACTTGCCACGATCCAACTCGATTGTGATACCGGGGTTGAAATTGAGGACCTGGTGCAGGGCGAAGCCGACACGGCCGCGCTCGCCGGGTTTTACGAGGAATTCGGATTTAACCGCTGGCTGGATGAACTTGGTGCGGAGCCGGCTAGTACTACGCAGGCTGTTGATAAGCCGGCAAGCGTAGACTATGAATGCGTGCTTACCCAGGCAGCCTTCGATACCTGGTTGCAAAAGCTGCAAAAAGCGAAACAGTTTGCGATCGATACAGAAACTACCAGCGTCGACTACATGCTCGCCAGGCTGGTCGGTATCTCGCTTTGTATAGAGGCCGGGCAGGCCTGTTATATCCCGCTCGGACACGACTACCCCGAATCACCGAAGCAACTCGACAAGGCCAACGTGTTGGCGGCATTAAAGCCGGTTCTGGAAAATCCGGCAATTGGCAAGATCGGCCAAAACATCAAATACGATGCGCATATTTTCCTTGGTGAAGGAATATCGTTACAGGGTATAGCGCAGGATACGATGCTGCAATCTTATGTACTGAATTCGACCGCGACCCGGCATAACATGGATGCGCTGGCAAAGTATTACCTCGATCAGGACACTATCCATTTCGAGGATATCGCCGGCAAGGGCGCCAAACAGAAAACCTTCAACCAGATCGAAATCCCAGAGGCTACTGACTATGCAGCCGAAGATGCCGATATCACTTTACAGTTATACGATTGCCTGGGCACCCGGTTGCAGCAAGATGAGCGCCTCAACAGCGTTTATGAAACGATAGAAATGCCGCTCGTGGAAGTATTGATCAAGCTTGAACAAAACGGTGTGCTAATCGATCCGGTCATGCTGCAAAGCCAGGGTGCCGAGGTTGACCGGAAACTCGGTGGCATAGAAACCTCGGTTTATGAACATGCCGGTGAGATTTTCAATCTGAGCTCACCGAAGCAAATTCAAAACATACTCTTTGATAAGCTGCAATTACCGGTTTTGCGTAAAACCCCGAAAGGCCAGCCGTCCACTGCCGAAGATGTGCTCGAGGAGTTGGCCCAGGACTACGAAATTCCAGCCCTTATTCTTGAACATCGCTCGCTGAATAAACTGAAAACGACATATATTGACAAACTACCCAACGAAATTGATTTGCGTACCGGCCGCGTACACACTTCTTATCAGCAGGCGGTTGCTTCCACCGGAAGACTCTCGTCGACTAGCCCAAATTTGCAAAATATCCCGATACGAAGCGCCGAGGGAAGACGTATTCGCGAAGCTTTTATAGCGCCGCCGGGAAAGCGCATACTCGCGCTCGATTACTCGCAGATCGAACTACGCATCATGGCGCATTTATCGGCTGATGAAACCCTGCTGAACGCGTTCGAACAGGGCCTGGACGTACACCGCGCAACCGCTGCAGAAGTATTTGGCAGCAGCCTGGAACAGGTCAGTGATGATCAGCGGCGCGCCGCCAAAGCGATTAATTTTGGTCTGATCTATGGAATGTCGGCGTTTGGTCTGGGTAAACAACTGGGTATTGGTCGCAAGGAAGCGCAACAGTATGTCGATACTTATTTCGAGCGCTACCCGGGGGTGCGCCGATACATGGAAGAAACCAAAGTGCTGGCCCGCGAACAGGGTTACGTTGAAACCGTATTTGGTCGGCGGCTGTATCTGCCGGATATCAATGCGCGAAACGCCGTGCAACGTCAGTATGCCGAACGCACAGCGATTAACGCGCCAATGCAGGGCACCGCGGCCGATATCATCAAACGCGCCATGATCGAGGTACACCAGTGGTTAATCGAGGACGGCGATCAGGTTAAAATGATCATGCAGGTACACGATGAACTGGTGTTTGAACTGGATGAGGAGGATGTCGAGCGCGCGCGTAACGAAATCGGTGCGCGAATGACTTCAGCCGCGGATTTATCAGTAGCGCTAGAAGTCGATGCGGGTGTTGGTAGTAACTGGCACGAGGCACATTAACACCCATCGCAAATCGAGATAATCCTCGCCCTGCCCCGCTCTAAAAACCAGCGGCATATCGCCGCCCGAATCGGCAATAACAAAATTCACTATTAATTATCTCTCCGGGAGGAACTTTGTGCCTGGCTTAAAGTCTATTTAGGTAGCGCTATAGCCCAGCGCTAAAGTCCGTTCTCCCTCCTATGAGCGGGCACTGATCCGGAAACCCCAACCGGGTCGAAAGTTGGTCCCTGGTAGTTTACTACCGGGGATTTTTTGATTTAAAAAAATAATTTCAATAGCGCTGGAATAGCACGAACTAACACATATCCAGCCATTGACTGCAACGCAGTTCGAGTTGATCGAGGCCCTGTCGATTCAGCGTAGAGAGGCTGGAAACGGTATGCTGAGCGTGTTTCACCGCATGCTCGGTGCGCATGATTTCAGCTTTTACCGCCGAACGAGAAAGCTTGTCTGACTTGGTTAGTAAAATGTGTAGTGGCAGGACCGGGCCCACCATTTCAATCAGGGCCTGATCGAGATCACTAATACCGCGCCTGATATCGACCACGATGACAAGCCCTTTGAGCGCTTCGCGTTCTAGCAGAAAGGCCGACAATACCTTGTCCCAGTGGCTACGCATTTTCTTTGGGACCTTCGCAAAACCATAACCAGGCAAATCGACCAGCTTACGCTGTTCATCGATAGTAAAAAAATTGATGAGTTGGGTGCGCCCCGGTGTTTTACTGGTCTTACACAGGCCTTTTTGCCGTGTCAGGCAATTAATTGCGCTTGATTTACCGGCATTCGAGCGCCCCGCGAAAGCAATTTCAAGGCCTTCATCGGGCAGTAATTGTGATAATTCGAACGCACTGGTCAGGTATTTTGCCTGACTAAAGAAAATAGCCATCGGTTGTGATTTTTAACTCATGTTGAACGAGGGGTTAGTATATGATATACATTCTCGCCCTAAATTTCCGAATCCGTTATTGTTACCAGGAGAAACGATGAAACCGAGTTACATTGGAGTCATTCTGATGGCTTTATCCAGCCTGATGCCATTCAGCCTGTTTGCTGCCGATAGTGAAGCAGGTAAAACGAAAAGTGCGCTGTGCGCGGGATGCCACGGAGCCGATGGCAATAGTGTGAATGCTATTTGGCCCTCACTGGCGGGACAGCATGCTTCCTATCTGGTTAAGCAACTTAATAATTTCAAAGCTGGCGAACGTACCGATCCAACCATGCAGGGAATGGTCGCGGCGCTCAGTGAATCCGATGTTGAGGATATCGCTGCTTATTTCGCAAGCCAGCAAGCGAAACCGGTGGCCTTTGACGCCGCTATGATCGAGCAGGGCGAAGCAATTTATCGAGGCGGCATTACGGAAACATCCGTTGCTGCCTGCATGGGCTGTCATAGCCCGAGCGGTGTGGGCAATGGGCCGGCGGCCTACCCTTCACTCAAGGGGCAGCACCCGGACTACATGATCGCACAATTGAAAAAATTCAGGGACGGTACGCGCGCTAACGATGCGGGCAGTATGATGCGCAATGTTGCGAAGCGTATGTCCGATACTGAAATGATGGCGGTAGCGGCTTATATCGCGGGCATTCAATAGCCCTGTTAACCCCCGGTTAAGCCTAGGGGGTTATGCTAGTTCGCATATTGCACAAAGGCGCTTCAAAAAATTTGGATTAATTCCCGAATAAAACTATCGGTTAAAAATCCTGTCTCTATTGCTACCAATTTAAAACCAAATTCAGAGGAAATACTAATGTTAAAGAAATGGATGCTCGTGTTATTGACCAGTTTTGTATTTGCGATGCCGGTAGCTGCACAGATGGCGTTTGTCGAGGGTGTCGATTACCAGCTTATTGAGCCGGCGGTGCCAACTTCCGATCCAGCTAAGGTCGTGGTAACCGAAATATTCTGGTATGGCTGCCCGCACTGCTTTCGATTTGAGCCGTTTGTTGAAAAATGGGCCGAATCAATCCCGGATGGCGTTGTTTTCGAACAGGTACCCTCGGCTATCAACGCGGCCTGGACAGTACACGCGCGAGCCTATTACGCCTTTAAAATGATGGGCGTTCAGGAGCAGCTACACAAGCAGTTGTTTAATGCAATCCATGTCCAGCGCCAGCGCCTGAACAGCCTCGATTCGATCGCCGAGTTCGTGGCGGAACAGGGTTTGGACGAAAAGGAGTTTCGCAAGCAATATGCCTCGTTTCCGGTAGAGACCTTGGTTCGCAAGGGAAAGCAGAAGGAATTGCACTACGGTCTTGAGGGTGTGCCGACAGTAATCGTCAATGGTAAATACCGGACTTCAGGCGTAATGGCGGGAAATTTCAGTCGTTTGCTACAGATAATCGATTTCCTGGTTGCCAATGAATTGAAGGGCTAGAGATTTTTCCAGCCGAGTTTACGGGCGAGACCAGAGCCTCTCAGGGTAATATTTTCGCAAGCCCGGACCAGCACCTCTACCGGGCTGTGTATGCGTAACTGCTCACGTGCGCGCGTCACCCCGGTGTAGAGTAGCTCGCGTGACACCGCGTTGCTGTTCTCGTCATTCGGTAAAACCAGCAATACCGATTCAAACTCTGAACCCTGTGACTTGTGAACCGTCATTGCCCAGGCGCTGACATACTCCGGCAGGCTGTAGATTGGCAATTCACGAATGCCAGCGTCCGCGCCACGAAAACAGGCGCGTAATATCCCCGTCTGGTCGGGCCATAACAGGCCAGTGTCACCATTGAATAGATCGAGTTCGTAGTCATTCGCGGTAATTAATATTGGTTTTCCACGATAATCGTCCGTGGCAGTTGACTGTGGTCCCTGCAGGCGAAGACTAATCAAACGATTCATTTCATCTACGCCGAAGGGGCCCGCATGAATCGTGCATAAAACACGGGTACGATCAAATCTATCCATAGCCTGGTTTACATCGGCACTTTCCAGCACCGGTCGGTACAGCGAGAGTATCCATTCGAGTAGATCGGCCTGCAGCGAATTA
>QNFD01000126.1 GCA_003645435.1 Gammaproteobacteria bacterium
TCCCCGGTGATCAGATTTTTATCAACCAGTAAATCGCCAAGTCGAATTTTTTTAGCAAATGCCATCAGCTGATTGCCTTGACGAGCTTGCCGATCCGTTTTTCAACGAACGCCTGTAATCGAGCACTAATATTGCCGAGCCTGGCCGCGATACGATACGAGCGCAAGGCATCTTTTAACTGGGCCATGTGTTCCTGTGATATACCGAGACCAATCCAGTTTTTCGCGTCCCGCTCTTCTTTATCGAGTGATTGCCGATAATACTCGATCGCTTTTGCATGTTGATCGAGGCGCTGATAACTCGCGGCAATGAGTGCGAGCTGAATCGCGTCCGCGTTATCTGTATTTTGCAGGTATTCAATCACCACCGCATAGTCACCGGTTTTGTACAGCGAGCGTGCAAATCTGGTCTTGAATATTGGCTGCTGTGGATAAAGGTCGATAGACTCCTGCAATAGTCTCGAATAGTTTGCTGATTGTTGTCGATACTCGTATGACGAAAGCAAATTCTGACGCGCGCCGAGGTCTTCCGTACCATCGATTAATGACTTCAATATGGTTTCCGCCTGCTGCCAGCGTCGTCTTTTTTGCAGACCGATGGCCTTTTCTAACTTCTCGTTATCGGTCAACTCCGGGGTATTTGATTTAATATCGAGTTTTACCACCTTTGGTTGCTCGACTGCCTCGACTTCAATTTTAGTGTCTACATTGGTATTGACCGTTATTGCAGGCACGGGTTTAACTAGCGGTGGCTCAACTATAGCCCTGGTCGGAATTTCAGCATCCTTTGTCACCGCTATCGGGGCTGATGGCTTCTTCAGTTTGATCGCCCAGACCTGGCCGTCATCCCCCGACTGCTGCCGCGTTTCCACCAGCACTCCCGGGGCGGTGCGGAAGCTAACCTCGATACCTTCATCGAGGGCGCTTATCGAGAGTTGTTCAATCCAGCGATTATTGTTAATCACAGGTTCTGCTATCTCACTGCGAATATCTTTGAGGAAATACACAAAGCTGTTTTCGCCTCGTTCTTTCAGATAAGAAATCACCTTCGCCTGTAACGAAAACTCAAGATTCATATTTTCGGCGGATTCACTAATCTGTAAATCGATGATCTGGTTAACCGGGGTAACCGGCTCGATCACGGCGGCGGCTAACGGCACCGGGGTAGTGGGGGTAGTGGGGGTATCGACAATCGCCTCAGGCTGGCTGACAAACGCATCAGAATCCTGATATATCTGGAAAAACCAGTAAGCCAGTGCCGCCGCCGACAGAACCAACACCAGTATAATTGTGTGTATTCTGGTGGATTTGGCCTGATCCCTGACCGCGCTCTCTACCGAGGCAATTTCAATCGGTACAAACTGACTGGGCCGGGCCTCCAGATCTTTTAACACGTTATTGATGATACTCACTGGAAACTTCCCATCATAAGTAGCGCGGCAAACACCAGACTCAGGGTCGCAATTTGGCGTCCATGGTAACGACTATGAGCAACAGGCCGGGCGGGCACACTAACTTTGCTGTCGAGTGCGGCCGCCTCGATGTGTTTTTTACGAACGTGAAAGTCACCGCTGGCGTAGGACAGCATCATCGCCTTGTTACAGAGCACGTTAATCACCCGCGGTACACCCTGGCTTATCTTGAATAACAGGCTTTGCGCAGCCGCATCAAACAGTTCCGGACCTGTGTAACCCGCTGATCGAATACGATGATGAATATAGGCGCTAATCGATGACTGATTCAATGGCTTCAATTGATAGGCATGCATAATACGTTGCTGCAACTGGCGGATGCTGCTGCGGCCGAGTTTTTCGTCTAATTCGGGCTGGCCAAAAAGTATAATTTGCACCAGCTTTTTCTTTTCTGTTTCGAGATTGCTCAATAGACGTATCGCTTCGAGGCTTTCTTCCGGCAAAGACTGTGCCTCGTCGAGGATGATCACGGTCGTTTTTGACTGTCGGGCCGAATCGATCAGGTACTCATTGATACAGGCGAGGTAATTTTCATTATCCAGTTTATCGCTGATACCCATTTCCGCCACCACCGCATCGAGCAAAGCATTGCAGCTCATATAGGGATTCGGGATGTAAACAGTATTGTATTCCGTATCAAGCGCGTCGAGTAGCTTGCGGCAAAGCAGGGTTTTGCCGGTACCGACTTCACCGGTTACCTTGATGAATCCATCACCGGACCTGATCGCCACCAACAGCACGTTGAGCGCCTCCCGGTGGGTAATACTCTGGTAAAAAAAATCAGTATCGGGCGTTAAACTAAAAGGTTTCTCGGACAGGCCATAATATTGTTCGTACATTACTCACCTTCGGTATCGTATTTCAACTTTTCAATCCTGCCGGCGCTATCCTTGATATATTTTGACCAGGTTTTATTTGTATCTACCACCAATGGCCTCAGCAAAATAACCAGTTCAGTTCGTCTATTTTTCTGGCTCTGCTGTTTAAACAGAACCCCCAGGCCCGGAACATCGCTTACGCCCGGTAGGCCCGCATCTTCATCCTGGCTAATATTTTCCATCAATCCGCCAACTACTATTACCTGTCCGCTTCGCGCCCGCACAACGGAGTCCGACTCTCGTATCGTGCTTAGTGCCAAAGGCAGTACCAGCTGTGTTTCACCGAGGAGAATCTCCTTTTGCTGATCCTGGACATCACTAATACTTGGATGCATGTGTAAAATTATATGCCCGTCATCGCTAATTTGCGGCGTTACATCAAGCGCGATACCCGAAAAAAATGGGGTTAGGGTAATATCCGGGCTAAATGTAGTTCCCGATATGTTTGCGTTCGAGTTACTCGATACATCGGTTACAAAGAATTCATCCGTACCAACTTTGATTACCGCTTTCTGATTATTAACCGTGGAAACTCGAGGACTGGAAAGAACCTGCACTTCACCCTGGGTACTCAACAAGCGTATTAAGC
This sequence comes from Gammaproteobacteria bacterium, assembly GCA_003645435.1. Next base: position 2,939 of record QNFD01000126.1, read on the forward strand.
CGGTGAAATCGGCGGTATCTACACCTACCGCAAACATATTGGTGGTGTCGGTATTTTTAGGTATTTCAAGATTTTCAAACAGGCCACCATCAAGTATTATGTTCCTGTCATTGAGAACACCTGTCGTAAGTGCCCCTACCTCACCGCTAGAAGATAATGCCTTCCAGTCGATTCCGGACTGGAAACTATCATTCAACACAACCTCAATAATCTTGGCCTCGAGAATTACCTGGCGTTGTAGATTTTCCTGGGCGCGACTCAGATAGTCTTCAACATCGCGCAATTCACCCGGCATTGCGCGCACCACGACGAGACCGGAATTGGGGTCAACTATTACAGAGCGACCCTTTTCTACACCGATAATCATTATCAATGTCTGGCGTAAATCAAACCAGAAATTGGACGTAATGGAAGTGTTTATGCTACTCGACTGCGTGTTATCCGATTTCGTCTTCGTCGTTGACGAACCGATACCAGTATTATCCCGCACCTCGGTACTACTCACCTGGCCCGAGTTAACCCACATAAGTGACTCGCCCTTGCGATTCACATTCAGGTAATCCACGGTAAAAATCTTTGACTGGATTTTTGCTGGTAAAACTATGAACCCAGAATTGGACTCCTTAAATTCATATCCATAAACTTCACGAGTCAGGATCAGCACCTCTCGCACAGTTACATTTTTGAGATCCAGCGATATTTCACCCTCGACACTGGGGTGAACTATCATGTTGATTTCAGTATCTCTCACCAGGCTCATGAAAAATAACTTTGCAGGCGCATTTGAAACCGACATATCGAAAGCGGTTTCCTGTTCGATATCTTCGCTGAGGCCAGGTACGCCAATACCGCTGCCAGGAAGCAATTCATCAAGTATATCGTCCGAGGGCGCTTCGTTATCGGCAATGATTACCTCACCGGCTTCTGACATTGCGTCGGCGATGCTTTGCGTGGTTTGCCTTGTATTTTCTACTACATTTTTTGGTGCACACGACACCAGAAATTGCAGGCATAGAATCAGTAAAAGGGACCTAATCATGTATCACTCTCAACAAGGGTCTTCTTAACCGCAGTCAAATCATCGGGTAAACGCAAATGAATCACTTTTCCTTTTCGAACCAGGCGAGCGCTATGTTTGCCTATTTTGACAAGCTTTGCGCCATTGATAGTACCGCCCACACTCAGCATCTGATCATCAATAATCGCTATCTTGCGAGTCGGTGAATATATAATTGAAGTCAGCTTCATTGCTTTCACTTCGGACTTTTTTACCTTTATCACGGTTTTAGTCGAATTTTTGTATTTTGCCAGGCGAAATTTATGCAGCGCATATTCCGGCGGCCGCATTGGATCCTTGATCTCGGCGGCCTGTCCAGGGCCGAACTGCAGCATCAAAAGCGAGGCCATAGTGATTAAACCAATCTTGCGGTCGCGAGCATGGTTCGCTCCAGTGTCAAAGACAAAGCAAATATTTAGAAGCAACCTAAACACCGACCCATTCCTTACGTGTACTTAAGGTCGAAATCACTACCTTGACCGTGATACGTGGATATTCATCAGTAACAATTTCTATTTCATCCCATATTAATTTCCAGTCGAGATTTTCAAGCGATTGCATATATTTCAGTATATCCGGAAATTTACCCGAGAATTTGACCTCGAGTACATGTCTGTATATGCCTGCTTCGTTCGGCTGATTTTCACCCGGCGTTATTGCCTGTTTTACCTCGCGCCTTTTTAGACTAAGCAATTTCAATTTAGATTCCTTGTATACAAGACGGGTCATTAATTGAAACATCTGCTCGGGGTCAATCAACTCTTTTGTTTTGAGCCGCAAACGTTCATCCACCGCTTCCAGCGCAAGCTCGAGCTGTGCCAGTTTTCGGGTTTTATCCTGGTCCACGCCTTGCGCAATCCTGCTTCGAATATCATTGATGGTTCTGCGCGTGATGACGATTTCATTGCTGATTCTATTGTTTTCTACAACCAGGGATTTAGTTTTAAGCTGCATTGGCTCGACGTAGAAATACCACCACACAACCGAGATCGAGACCAGGATGGTGAACACAAACAGGAACCGCTCCCTTAACGTGAGGGCATTAAAGTTTTGTGCCGCTGTCTCCAGTGCTGACATTTTCAATGAACTATTCATCGATGGTCTCGTCGGTGGCAATTTCAAAATCCACTTTCCAGTCCGTATCTTGTTTGCGAGTTACATTGAAAACATTAAATCGACTACCCTGAAAAATTGCCTGTTCGCCAAACCGGCTAAAATATTCGGGAACCAACTCGGCATTCAGGGCGCTTCCGCGAATTTTGACATAATTTTCAGCCAGTGAAATTTCGTCCAGCCAAACATCGTCGACATGCAGTTCAGACAGGGCAGCCAGGTAGGAAGAAAATCCCTGGCCTGACCCGAACTGATTTGCACCGACAAAAACCAGTATTTTTTTCCGTGCATTGACGGCTTTAGATACACTCGAAATTTTCTCATCGATACGGCTATCTGCTAATAGCCTGGTAAGCTCGGCACTCGCCATGTTTAACTCATTGATTAATTTTTGGCGGCTGGCCTTGACCATCAAATTTTCCTGTTTGGCCTGGGCCAGGCTGGTCTGAATCTTATATGACCAGCCGCCCATGCCTAACAGCAGTACCAATAAGATACTCGCCACCTGGGTCGCAGAGAAGAGTAGTTTCTTTTCCTTGAAGCGTTCATCATACAAATTGATCTGCTGCTGTATCACTGGGATACCCCACGCAATGCCGCACAATAAGCATGGAAGCAATGCGGCTCAAGGCCAGTGGGGCTCGGATCAGATTGCGCTTCGTCAAATGCAACAAAGTCAATTTCAAAACTGGTAGCGTTTTGCAGGTAGGCCACCATTTTTTCAGTAGCCGGCAGCCGGGGATAAATCAGCATGCTGGAAACCGATCCATGGTTATAAAAACCCTCGAAATAATCCAGCGAGCGTTGAATTTCCAGCAGCAATGAATCATAAGCGGCCTGGTCTTCGTTACTAGCCTGCTCGATCTGGTTGATGCCAATTCTGAAGTCACGCGAAACGTATAAATCGGTATCGTGAAAGATACTCAACAGGCCAGTATTTTCTACCAGGGAAAGAATCGCCTGGGTTTGCCCCGCCCCTCGCTGAATACAGGCCAGGTTTTTACCAACCAGGTCGTGAATGTCTATCGCCTCAAGGTTTAGTCCCGCCGATTTAATACTGTCTACATAGGAGCCAATTACCGACTCGTGGGCGGATACTACAGTGACCTGGGGCGTATTGTTTTTATTTGATTCCGGCATCGGATAGCTGTCGACCACGGCAAAACCGATGTCGTAATCAATCAAATCCTTGATTCTCCAGGTTAGCGCCTGGCTTAATTCGGTTTCATCAACATCGGGCTTCTCAACCTGATGGGTATCGCAGTCTTCAATGGCTAGCAGGCAGATACAGGGGGATTTTTCTAAATGATTGTCATGCACCCAGTGCTGCAGGGCCTCAACCTGGGCTTTCTGTCCGACTGATGGCAGGTATTCGCTGCTGACGATGCGTCCCGGTTGTTTCTTTCCTGACTGGACCCGTACCACAGCAACGCCGTCAGGCAGAAAATCTACCCCGATCTGTTTATCTTGCTTCACCGCTGAAAACAGGCTAACCATATTCTCCCACTCGATTGCTTTAAATTATTCTAGCGTTCCGCACTTAACCGTCATGGTTACTTTAGATCCTAGAGTTTTCTTAAGGAAAGAACCATAACTTATTGTGATTGCTACAAATTTTAGCCTACAAATGCTATATTTCAAGTCTATTGTCCTAATTAGTGAAATAATGTTCAACATCGTACTTTTTGAACCTGAGATACCCCCTAACACAGGCAATATTATTCGACTCGCGGCGAATACCGGATGCCGGTTACATTTGATCGAACCCATGGGTTTCCAACTAGACGACAAGCTGCTGCGCAGAGCCGGACTGGACTATCTTGAATGGGCAGAGGTACGCTGTTACCGATCATTCGAAGATTATGAAAAATCTTCTGATATCAGCCAGTTATATGCATTTACGACTAAAGCGGAACGATCTTACGCTGAGGCAAGATTCAATTCGCAAGATAGCCTGTTGTTTGGCCCTGAGAGCCGTGGATTGCCTGCGGGAATACTCAATTCACTGGACAGTGACAAGAAGCTCAGGATTCCGATGCGGGAGGGTTCGCGAAGCCTTAATTTATCAAACACCGTGTCGATAGCCGTTTATGAAGCCTGGCGGCAGCAGGATTTTGCTTAAAAATAAAAAATTGGCTCTGCATGAAAATCATGTAAAAAAATAGAACGTCATTCCGGCATGTTTTAAGCCGGAATCCATTGATAAATTTTCTAGTTATTTAAATACTGGCTTCGTTTTTAATGGATACCGCGGTCCGACGCTTCGGCCTGCGCCGGCA
>QNFD01000127.1 GCA_003645435.1 Gammaproteobacteria bacterium
GTTGATTATTTAGCTAGCACGAATACTAACATATACTGCTGGCACGAATACTGACATACTCTGCGATTTGTTCTCATATGTTCTCATCCATTTATTACTAAATCAATGACAGCTATGTGCCGTTTGCGGCTGTCTGCCAGGCACATCTCAGCGTCTGCTATCGGGCATTACACTGATACAACTTTGAAAAGCTGGTGTGTATCCGGTATTCCCTTCAAAGTATGAGCACCAAAATCTTCAAACTCGATTCCTGAACCTGCGACGAGATCCTTTACTGTACGCGATACAAGTATATCTCCACCTGCGGCCATACCAGATACACGAGCCGCTATATGAATTGCCACGCCTTCTAGTGATTCACCACGAACTTCACATTCGCCAGTATGTATACCGATACGGAGATTTAGACCCATCTGGCGTATTGATTCACGAATGGCAGCCGCACATTGAACAGCCCGGGCTGGCCCATCGAATGTGGCATGAAATCCGTCGCCGGTAGTCTTCACCTCCTGCCCACGGAATATCTCAAGCTCTCTTCTAACAGCCTCGTGATGCCCCTCAAGTAGGTCGCTCCACTTTTCATCGCCCATATCGTTCGCAAGTCGCGTCGAATCGACAATATCGGTGAAAAGTACCGTGGTTAATACTCGATCAGTAACATGAGCATTCCCCTCCTCACCGAGAAAGTTCCGAATCTCCCGAATTATCGTTTCACTGCAGTCACCCCATGGCGCGTGGTCTATACCTTCCATTTCAACAAGTTTCGCGTTTGGGATGCGGCTCGCAAGGTCACGACCCGACTCAAGTGAATTTGTAAGATCACCTTTGGCTTGAAGCACTAGGCTAGGAACATCTATTGTAGGTAACACTGCTCGAAGGTCTATGTCCGCACCCATTCTTAGCATCGCGACTGCATCTGCCTTGCTTGCACTCGATCGATAGAATTTCGCCAACCAGTGCCGGTGTTTTTCATCGTTTGCCAAACTCGGTGAAATAAAATCGATTGCGATGGGACCACCCCATTCGTCTTCGACTTGTTGAAACCACTGTTCGGCTTCATCTGGTTCTGCTCCGTGCGGGTAGTCGTCTGACTTAATCCATTTGGCATAGCCACCAACTGTAATCAGGACCGTTGTTCGGTCTGGATGGGTAGCTGCGAACAACAAACACATACTCCCACCTTCGGAATTACCCAGAAACGCTGCCCGCCTGGAGCCTACGGCATCCATCACGGCCGTGACATCACCCATCTGAACTTCTAGTGTAGGGGGTGCAACTCGATCGGAAAGCCCGGTGCCGCGTCTGTCAATAACAATTACACGAGAAAAATGTGCCAGCGATAGAAGGAATCGAGCTACTCTCGGCTCCTCCCATAATAGGTCAAGATTAGATAACCATCCCGGTATATATATCAAGTCTTGCGGACCGTCCCCAAACACCTGGTACGCGATACTGACACCATTATTTTCTGCAAAATGAGTCTCGGGAGTCATTAGTGGATATTCGCTCGAATAGAACAAATAATCAAATTTAGCGAATGACAGCAATGTGCCGTAACTTGCCTATTCTGACCTGATCGGGAACGACTGCTTCCTGAAAACGAGTATTCATCTCCAGTTCTTAACTTACTTCGCTCTCAAGGTCTGATCTTAGTCGCTAGAAGTTATCCAACTGAATTGATCAAGGGATTCAATGTTTGTTGCTAAGAAAACGAAATATTCTGGTCGCCACATCAGAACATTCATTTTTTGTTAATTCAATATCAGTCGCGAGCACTAGTTCCAGGAAACACGAGAAATGACTGCTAACGAGAAAATCAAGCTCCAGGTTCTGGCTGACAACTTCTGGAGTCGACCCGAAGCGTTCACCGATTCAAGACCCGTTGCCCCTGGTCCCCAAACCGCATAACCACATCAGTAATACTACAGCCCCCGTTTGCTAGCAGCTCGACCACTTTATTATCGATACCCTCGTATTCGTATATTGCACTCATTTAACACAACCTTCTTTTGGGTTATTGTAACGATACCTGGTGCCTGTAAGACTCGGTGAATTCCCTTTATCCCAGCGACAGGGTTTTATCAATATGGCGCCCAGGGTTAAAATTCAATCACCGACATGGTATTTTCAGTGGTCGCGGCTCCGTGTTTACGGGCGGGTAAGTCAAACAGGAATCAATTAATGTCAAAAGCGCAGGTAATACATAAATTGGGTGTGCCCGAGGTTATGCAATGGCAGGAGTGGAGAGTCCCTGACCCAGCGCCCGGTGAAGTACGTTTGCGACATACTGCGGTTGGTGTGAATTTCGCCGATACTTATCATCGTGGTGGTATTTCCCATCCCTGGCCCGTGCCTCAATGCCCGGTAGTAATTGGTTTCGAGGGTGTCGCTATTGTTGAAGGTATTGGAGAAGGGGTAACCAACTTTCAAACAGGTGACAGGGTAGCCTATGGTATACCGCCGCTTGGAAGCTATTCCGAGGTACGCAACTATCCGGAAGATAAACTTCTTCATTTACCGGACGGTTTAGATGATCGGCAGGTTGCCGCGCTTTTAATGAAAGGCATGACGGCCCACTACCTGCTACATCGAACCTATAAGGTCCAACCAGGCGATACAATTTTAGTTCATGCTGCCGCGGGAGGCATGGGACTGATTCTCTGCCAATGGGCTAAAGCTTTGGGTGCGACCGTAGTTGGTACAGTCAGTACCGAAGAAAAAGCTGAAGCTGCCAGGGCTGCAGGATGCCACTATCCAGTCGTTCGTTCCAGGGAAAGCTTCGTCGACAAGGTGAGAGCTGTAACCGATGGTGAAGGGGCAGCCGTAGTTTACGAAGCTATAGGCAAAGATACGCTTCAAGATTCACTTGATAGTTTAAAACCAATGGGGATCTGCGCCGCTTATGGCCACGTTTCAGGGCCACCTGATCCGGTGGATATTATTCAGGACCTGGGGCGTCGCGGGTCGCTCTTTATTACGCGCCCGGCGATTATGCATTATGTTGCTAAACGGTCCGATCTCGAATGGACTGCACGAGATTTATTTAAAGCCATTGGAGACGGAATTCTTGATGCTAATATTAACTACGAGTACGCCCTGAAAGATGCTGTAAAAGCCCATACGGCCATCGAGAGTGGTAAAACCATTGGTACAACAGTTTTGATCCCTTGAGTGTTGAATAGCCATCGTTTTACGAAATGATGAACAGCCCCATCCTTACGTACGGCCTGATGGAACGAAGATTGTCGAAAATTATACCGATCTAACAGACGGTTCCATCCTGAACACAATCAGCATCGACGCCACCTGGGGGGCAGACCCACCATCCTATGTTTTTGGAATGACTGATCATACTGCTAATAAAACAACTTCGTGGTCCTCTTACCGAGCGTATCCTTGCAGCAGATCCTCAAGTAATTATAGATTCGGATGTCGTGTTTACTGACCTCCCATCAACCCTTCCACTTCAACGCCAGATGCCATTTCTCCGGTCCAGCTGAAAGTACCCTGTGAGAGCATTTCCTTGCCGGCTTTTAACAACGGACTAATTGAAACCCGATTTAAGGCCGCACCAACACTGATTCGCTGGGCGCCAGCCTCGGAAAACTCATCCACTGTGACCCCGCGAAAAAAAGGTGCCAGTACATTAAACGGACGATTGAGTTCTGACGTCACCTGCCGTAGCTGTTCGAGAGAATTGATACCGGGTGCGTAGAGTACGTTTGCACCAGCCGCTTCAAAGGCCTGCAGCCTCTTGATCGTGTCGTCAATATCGTTTACGCCACGGAGCAGATTCTCGGCACGCGCCGTGAGCTGGAACGGCATATCCAGATTGTTAACAACTTCAACGGCCGCCTGCACCCGTTCCACCGCCAGGTTGAAATCGTAGAGCTGCAGGTCGTCGCGGCTGAAATCTTCCACGGAACATCCTGCGACACCCGTTGCTATCAATTTCAAAACGTTGTTGGCGACTTCTTCCGGCGCGTCTGCAAAACCGTCTTCAAAATCCACGTTAATCGGGATCTGCGTGTTTTCGGCAAGGCTGGTGCAATGGGCAAGTTTTTCATCCAGCGTTACTGCACCATCAACCCTGCCCAACGTATAGGCAAGTCCGGCACTTGTGGTCGCCAGCGCTTTAAAGCCCAGGCCCTGCAGTATTCTCGCGGAACCCATATCCCAGGGATTGGGAATCAGGAAGGCGCCTTTTTGCTGATGTAATTTCTCGAATTCTTCACATTTGTTTTTCTGAAACGGGTTTTCGTGATTTGTCATGGCAAGTCTCATTGATCAGGTAAGTATGAGAAGAATAAACGACGTTTTCCTAAAACCCAATAGTACTGGACAGTCGTTCACACGGGTATCGATCTCGCTGTCTCCGCTGCATTTTGCTGAATTTGGTGTCCTTATTTTATTTAAGGTTTAAGTGGGTGTGGAGATATATCCACTCCAAAGCTATGTGCCCTGATTCCCTCAGATTGAAATTGCATTGCGATACCCGTACGAATATCACTGGCTAGATTCCATGCCTTTGTTGCTGAATTTGTCCATCCTGCGATCCAGCATTGATAAGCATCTTTTTCCATCTCCATAACCCAGAAGCCTGGCATTTCTTTAGATAAAAAATTGTCGCTTTTTTGAACAGATTCGATAGCAATCTGCTTGACCTGATCAAGGTTCGTATCATAAGAAACATAAAATGCGATATGCACCCAGATATAGCTATCATGGTAGGTTAAATTCAATACCTCTTTAGATAACATTTTACTGCTTGGGATGATCAAACGCTTCCAGTTCCAAAGCTTAATAATTGTATGATTCAGACTAATATCTTCTACCGTACCATAGTGTTCATCTATCACTACAGTGTCACCAACACGTATAGCCTTTGAAAAAGAAATGACCACACCAGCAATGATATTTTCGATTAAAGGTCGTGCCGCAATGCCTAACACAACACTGGATATGGCAACCAGGGTGGAGATAAGGGCGGCAGGGATTGAATTTAGAAAAGGGAATGCGAGGGCAATTGCCCATATTGTCACTATTAAAAATATTGTTATTTTCCCAATAATCGAAAACCGATTTTCGATATTTCCAACCGCAGCATCGATTTCCGAAAATCCACTACTATCATCAGGCGCGGATGTTTCTATGCTGTCAAAACTATCGAGTTTTCGAATTCTTTTCGAACGATTAGACTTGATTTTAATTAGTGTAGATTTTGCCCACCATATTGCGAATAAACCGATAAGGCTAACAATGCTGAGGTAAATAACCAGTATTTTTGGAGTCACAAGGATTCCCCTAACAAGTGAAGGTAATCGAAAAAACGTTTAAAGAAACCAATAATCGCTCACTCCAGGGTCATGGACCGATCAAAATATTCGCATCACCAGCAAACGGAATACGAGTGAGGCGCGAGCGTTATCGGCATGTGATAGCACTTATTGCGATCAGCCATGGTAAAGCGCAACACCACAGTTTTCATGAACGAATGATTCGCCACGGGCATATCCAGGGCAGCAAAATAGTCGGCACTATGAAACACCAGTTCGTATTGCGCTGACTTATCCGCCCGACCCGGATCTACGGTTTCGTCTACCCGGCCTTCTTCGTCGGAAGTGACATCAAATATTTTTTGTTTACCACCTTCATCTGACAGTTTGTAAAGTACTACCCGGATACCAACGGCAGAACCACCTGAGATTGAATCGAGTGTATGTGAGGAGACTGTGGCCATGGTTAGATTCCCGGAAAACAGATATTTTGTGCGATTTCGAAAAAACTACAAATCATTACTAACAATAACACTGTTATCGATATCGTTAATGTCGGGTCGCGCTAACTGCGCCAATGTCGTATCAATTTGCTTAATCAATAGTTCTATCACAGCTTCGAGCCCTTGCTCGCCGGCTGCGCCAATTCCGTATAGAAAAGGTCGTCCCAGCATGACGAAGTCAGCTCCGAGCGCCAGGGCCTTAATCACCGCTTCGCCGTTACGCACACCACTATCAAAAATGATCGGGTAGTCATCGCCGAGCGCTGCCCGAATCCCAGGCAACATCGCAATTGCAGCAGGCGCGCTGTCTAGCTGTCTCCCACCGTGATTAGACACGTAGACCGCATCGACATCGGCATCACGAATGCGCACCGCATCCTGCGCCGAGAGTACGCCTTTCACAATCAACTTACCCTTCCAGCGTTTGCGCAATCGTTCGAGGAATCCCCAGTCAACTTTTCCGCGACTTTCATTTCGTACGAATTTTTCACCACTACTGTTTTGCATGTTGTTGGCGAGTGCGGGCACACCGCTTAACAAGGTCCGAATCGACCACTGCGGGTGGGTGGCAAAATCAAAAAACTGCTTCGGCCCAATTTTTATCGGTGACTGAAAACCATTTCGTTGTTCACGCGGTCGCGGTGCGATCATTGGCACATCAACGGTCAATATCAGCGTATCGTAGCCCGCAACTTCGGCACGGCGCACCATATCGAAGCCGATTTCCTCGGACTGACCCACGTATAGCTGGAACCAGGTATTTTCACCAGCCTGTTGCCGCATGTATTCGATGCTACTGGACGCCATGGTCGACAGGCATACTGGCATACCGTATTTTACCGCCGCGTCGGCGAGCATTTTATCCGCGCCAGGCCAGGTCAGGTTACACATACCCATGGGTGCAATACCAAAAGGCAAATCCCATTCACGGCCAAACAGGGATTTACCCAGGCGGCGGTTTTCGACGTTTACGAGCACGCGCGGTAACAGGCGCATGCGATCCAGCATCGAGCAATTTTGCTCACAGGAAATCTCACTGCCCGCCGCACCATCGACATAATCGAAGAAAATTTTAGGCATACGCCATTTTGCCGCAGCGCGGGCGTCGGCGATGCTAAATAGTTTCTTGTTCATTTAACAAAAGAAGCGGTTACTGGGTCGTGTGTAAAGCAGCATTACATCCCAGACAGGGACCAGAAAGCAAGTCAATCTTGAATCGACCCGCACAGTTCACTATGCTATTGGTCCGCATCATCAGGGCATATCTCATGGCATCGTTACAGGACCAGTTACTGAAAGCCGGACTGGTAGATAAAAACAAGGCCAACAAGGCGAAAAAGGAAAAGCAGAAAAAAGTCAGGGCTGCGCGCGGTAGCGGCACGTCAATATCGAATGAGGCTAGCGTTGCCGCCCAACGAGAACAGGCGAAAAAGACCAAACTCGACCGTGAGCTAAACATTCAGAAGCAGAAAAAGTCGAGTTTAAAAGCTGTTACTGCCCAGATAATCCAGTTAGTAGAAATGAATCGACTGGATACCGACAATGGCGACATTGCCTATAGTTTTATATTCGACAACAAGGTAAAGAAAATTTA
>QNFD01000128.1 GCA_003645435.1 Gammaproteobacteria bacterium
CGCCCTGCTGTTCCGCCATCACCTTCGTTAAGGCCGCGGTCAGCGTGGTCTTACCGTGATCAACGTGACCGATGGTACCCACGTTTACGTGGGGCTTGTTTCTTTCAAATTTTACTTTTGACATAAGATTTCTCTCAATTAAATTCGGCCCATCACAGCCTTCTATTTACCAAAGGGTAAATCTAAAAAACACCTAACTCACATTCCTGCCAGGGCCGCCATTTTTCAAATACACCCCTAAGAGCTGGAGCTCATATCCAGATTCGAACTGGAGACCTCTTCCTTACCAAGGAAGTGCTCTACCGACTGAGCTATATGAGCCTGATTCGCTTAAAGCCCCTTCCTTATTAGAGGATGTCGTAAAAAATCGTCTTGCGACACCATCTTTAACAATTTGGAGCGGGTGGCGGGAATCGAACCCGCTTCATCAGCTTGGAAGGCTGAGGTAATAGCCAGTATACGACACCCGCAAATTTACTTTTTCCAACTACTTTCCATCGCCTTCGTATACGCTGCAATCGCACATCTATATAGATGGTGGAGGGGGGTGGATTACTCCGGGCTCCTGCCCTCCGCCCTTCGGGCCGTCCTTCGGACGTTCAAATTCGTTCCTGACGAATTTGTCAAACCACCTGGTTCGAACCCACCCCGGTCTTAGACCATCGCTATTTATTCGACCTGACTACGCCTCAGGGTTCTATTTAACCTTAATGGTGGAGGGGGGTGGATTCGAACCACCGAAGGCTGAGCCAGCAGATTTACAGTCTGCCCCCTTTGGCCACTCGGGAACCCCTCCAAACAAGGTGCGTATTCTCTACAGGCACTATCGGCATGTCAATAGAGATACGGATTAATCGTCTAACTAAATCAAAGCCTTATTGTTCAGAACCTCGATATATTCGATGTCCTGCCAACTCTGATCGAAATAATCCTTTGCCGAGCTTATTTTTTCGCCGCTTCGCGCTCCTTGACTTCCTTGATCACTTCTTCGGATACGTTTTTCGGGCAAGGGTTATATTGCTCGAATTCCATCGAAAACTGACCCCGGCCTGAAGTCATGGTGCGTAAATCACCGATATATCCAAACATATCGGATAAGGGCACGCTGGCTTTAACCCGAATTCCGGTAGTTGTCGGCTCTTGCGACTTAATCATTCCACGTCTTCGATTCAGGTCGCCGATAACGTCACCAACATGATCTTCGGGAACGAACACATCGACCCGCATGATTGGTTCCATCAACTGCGGCCCAGCTTTTGGAATTGACTGTCGGTACGCACCCCTGGCCGCGGTTTCAAACGCAACCGCGGATGAGTCAACCGCGTGGTAGGCTCCGTCGGTCAGCGTAATCTTGACGTCAAGCAGCGGAAAACCGGCCAGTACACCTTCTACCATACAACCGCGAAAACCTTTCTCGATAGCCGGCCAGAATTCACGCGGTACGTTTCCGCCTGTCACCTTCGATTCAAACTCGAAACCACTACCGGATTCACCAGGCTCAACGATATAGTCGATTCTACCAAACTGACCCGAACCACCGGTTTGCTTCTTGTGGGTGTAACTGTCTTCCACAAGTTGAGTAATGGTTTCACGGTATGCCACCTGGGGCTTGCCGACCGAGACATCTACCATGTGGGTACGGCGTAAAATATCCACTTTGATATCAAGATGCAGCTCACCCATACCCTTGATGATGGTTTCACCACTATCCTCGTCGGTTTCAACGTGGAAGGATGGGTCTTCCTTGATCATTTTACCGAGGGCGATACCCATTTTTTCGGAGGCACTCTGATCCTTGGGTGAAATCGCAATCGAGATCACAGGATCCGGGAACACCATCGGTTCCAGCGTAGCCGGGAACTTGGGGTCACACAGGGTATGACCAGTCTGTACGTTTTTCATACCGACGATGGCGACGATATCGCCGGCTTCGGCAGAATCGAGCTCGATTCGTTCATCGGCATGCATTTCAACAATTCGACCAATTCGTTCGGTCTTGCCGGTGAAGGTATTCAGCACGTTTGTACCCTTCGCCAGTTTTCCGGTATAAATACGCGTAAAGGTAAGGACGCCGAAACGGTCATCCATGATTTTGAAAGCCAGTGCCCGCAGCGGTTTATTCGGGTCGACTATTGCAAATTCTCCAGTTTCATGGCCTTCAAGATCAACCTCGGGTTGCGGCTTCACCTCAGTTGGATTCGGCAAATAATCGACTACCGCGTTTAATACGACCTGAATTCCCTTATTTTTAAAGGCGGAACCGCAATAGGTCGGGAAAAAATCCAGCGCGATAGTTCCCTTACGGATACAGCGTTTAATATCATCCAGTGCGGGTTCTTCACCCTCGAGATACATCTCGAGCAAATCATCATCCTGCTCCAGTGCCAACTCGATCAATTTCTCGCGGTACTCCTCGATCAGGTCCGACATGTCTGCAGGGGGCTCTACAATTTCGTAGTTGGTTGGGTCTCCCGATTCGTCCCATACCCAGGCCTTGCGGGTCAATAAATCGACCACGCCCTTGAAGTTCTCTTCGGTACCGATAGGCAAGGTCATGACCAGCGGATTAGCACCCAGTACGTCTTCCACCTGCTTTACGACACGATAGAAATCCGCACCCAGACGATCAAGCTTATTGACAAAAATTATGCGCGCGACTTCAGAATCGTTAGCATAACGCCAGTTGGTTTCAGACTGGGGCTCGACGCCACCGGAACCGCAAAATACACCAATGCCGCCGTCGAGAACTTTCAGCGAGCGATAAACTTCAATGGTGAAATCAACGTGCCCCGGGGTATCAATAATATTGAGGCGGTGTCCATCCCATTCACAACTGGTTGCCGCAGACTGGATGGTAATACCACGCTCCTGCTCCTGATCCATAAAGTCTGTGGTAGCCGCACCATCGTGCACTTCACCTATCTTGTGAATCTTACCGGTGAGCTTCAGGATACGCTCAGTAGTCGTGGTCTTGCCAGCATCAACATGGGCAAAAATGCCTATATTTCGATACTTGTTCAGTTCAGCCATGGTTGTTCTCAAGTAAAAAGTTTATAAAATATCAGTCATTGCCGGCTCATGCGCGGGCTATATATCCAGTAAACACCAATACGATAGTGCTGCCTTTGTCACTAAAAGACGAAATAATCACTGTAAATTATTGATTTACAAGGAAATAATGATAAACTGGATTTCTACCGGCGCATATTCTATCACACTATTTGGAAACTGCTACTCCTTCAATGAGATCAATATCTGGGCGGGCGGGTTTATTGCAAGCCGGATTCACAATCTCATCTTTAACGATTCTTATACTCGGGCTTACGTTTCTCGATAAAGGCCTGCATACCCTCTTTCTGATCGTCCAGAGCAAAGCTCGAAAAGAACATTTCTCTTTCAGTTTTGTTGCCTTGCGACAGGCTGGTCTCAAGCGCTGTATTCACCGCCTTTTTAGCCAGCATTACCACCGGCTGGGAATAACTCGCAATTTGCGTGGCCACCTCGATTGCTTTACCGAGATAACTATCCAACGGTTCGACACGTGACACAAGCCCTGATCGCTCGGCTTCGGCGGCTTCCATCGTGCGCCCACTTAAGCACATATCCATTGCTTTCGATTTTCCTACCAGGCGGGTCAGACGTTGTGAACCACCAATTCCCGGGATAGTACCAATAGTCACTTCGGGCTGGCCAAATACGGCGTTCTCGGCGGCAATGATAAAATCGCACATCATCGCCAGTTCACAGCCGCCACCCAGCGCGTATCCGGCAACCGCCGCGATCACCGGTTTCCGGCACAGGCCAATTCGATCCCAGTTTCTGGCAATGCTGTCTTCGGATAGCATTTGCTGGTAGGTCTGGTCCTTCATTTCACTGATATCGGCGCCGGCGGCGAAAGCCTTATCGTTACCGGTAATGACTATCGCCCCGATTTCAACATCCGATTCAAGGTCATCAATGGCAAGGGCCAGTTCCGCGAACAATGCCTGGCATAATGCATTCAGAGCTTTAGGTCGATTAAGCGTTATGACACCAACGGCCTGCCGCTTTTCGAGCAATATGTGTTCAAAGTTCATTAAGAATAACTATCTCCCGGCGCCAATCTCGAGTTCGCCAAAACTAGCCCACGTAAGTATTTTCAAATTGATCAAATATCAGCTAAAGGAGTCGACCGCAATACCCATAACGCTACTCGATCCTGCCAGTATGGTATGCCTTAAGCCCTCACTGCGGGGTAATATGTGTTCGGCGAAAAAAGTCGCCGTGATTATTTTATTACGATAGAAATAATCATCGGCACCTGCTAGCAAATGTCGTTGGGCGGCTACCGCCGACTTCGCCATCAACCATCCACAGACGACATTGCCGACCAGCATTAAATAATTCACTGCAATTGAACCCGCTAAATCCGGGTCATCCGCTGCCTGCTTAAGAAACCACCCGGTTGTATCGTCCAGCGCCTGAACCGCTGTAGTGAAATGACCCGAGATAGATTTTAGCTCTTCGCTCGCTGATTCAAGCTCGGATTTAAACGCATTCAATTCAGACACCAGCTCAGCCATTGCCATGCCCTTGTCACGCAGGAGTTTACGCCCGATCAGGTCCAGCCCCTGAATGCCGGTAGTGCCTTCGTATATAGTCAGTATCCTGGCATCTCGCATGTACTGGGCAGCGCCGGTTTCTTCTATGAAGCCCATGCCGCCATGAACCTGCACACCCAGAGAAGTCACTTCCTGTGCCATTTCGGTTGGCCACGCCTTGGCCACGGGGGTTAACAGATCGACCCGGCGCTGATGTTTTGCTTTTTCCTGTTCGGCGTCGCAATGATGCGCGAGGTCGTACTCAGATGCAGCGACATAGGCGAGTGCACGACCCGCTTCAGCAAGCGCGCGCATTTGCATTAACATGCGACGCACGTCGGCGTGGTGAATTATGGTCACGCGTTCCTGCTGCCCGGGCGCATATCCCTGCACCCGCTCCTGCGCGTAAGCAAGCGCGCGTTGATATGCTCGCTCTGAAAGTCCAACACCCTGCATTCCCACTTCGAGTCGCGCATGGTTCATCATCGTAAACATGCAGGCGAGACCGTTATTCTCTTCACCCACCAGGTAACCAATAGCGCCGCCCGCATCACCGTAACTCATGACACAGGTTGGCGAGGCGTGAATGCCCAACTTGCTCTCCATCGACACAAGCCTTAGATCATTACGCTCGCCTGGCGTACCGTCATCGTTGAGATGATATTTAGGCACCAAAAACAGGGAAATACCTTTCACACCCTCAGGCGCATCCGGCAAACGCGCCAACACCAGGTGCACGATGTTTTCGGCCATCTCGTGATCGCCCCAGGTGATGAATATCTTTTGGCCGGTAATACGGTAGTAGTCGGCTTCGGGTACGGCCCTGGTTTTCACCGCGGCCAAATCGGTGCCGGCCTGGGGTTCGGTCAGGTTCATTGTTCCAGACCACAGGCCAGTGACCATTTTTTCCAGATACCGGGATTTCAACGCCTCACTGGCATGCTGACTGATTGCTTCGATGGCACCGGATGTGAGCAACGGGCAAAGTGCCAGCGATAAATTCGATCCGCTCCACATTTCGGTGGCCGCCGACTGTAACAGGTAGGGTAATCCCTGTCCGCCATGATCGGTCGGCTGACTAATCCCCTGCCAACCATTCTCGACGAACTGGCGATAGGCGTCGGCGAATCCATCGGGACTCACTACCGCACCATTTTCGATATGCGTGCCGGCCTCGTCTCCCGATTGATTAATCGGTGAAAATACTTCAGTGGCGAGCACCGCCGCCTGTTCAAGAATCGCCGCCACCATATCGGCGGTCGCGTCTTCAAAACCAGGCAATTTGCCGATTTTTTCCAGGTTCGCGAGTTCATCGATGACAAATTGCATATCCTTTAGAGGCGCTTGGTAATCAGACATGATATTTACCTGTGAATAAAATTATTAGTCATAAAACCTGACGGATTCGGCCACCGTGGCACGAGTTGGGCGAATCTGGTTTTCAGGGCATGATTTATCTTCGTATCCAAACGAGATACCAAACAGCAATTTTTGCTCTGGCTCAATATTGAGCTGTGCACGAACTACCTCGGCGTTATAACCGAGTATTGTCTGCGGGCAACTGGCAATGCCATGGGATAGCATGGCTAACATCAGGTTTTGAGCATAAATGCCTATATCGAGGGCCTCGCGAATGCCGCCCCAGTCGGGCATGAACAGGAAAACCACGTGGGGCGCGTCAAAAAAATCCAGGTTACGCAAGAAAGCCTGCCGCTTACCTTCGGTATCTTCGCGCGTCACACCCAGGGCCTGATATAACATCTTGCCAACTTCCACCTGCCGCCGTCGGTAAACGCCGTCGTATTTCGCGTCGTAGGGAAAATCGAGCGCGTGCTCTCCTTCACCGATAGTTTTCAATAACGCTTCGCTCATCGCATCCCTCGACGCACCCGAAAGCACATGTACCAGCCAGGGTTGGGTATTGCAGTTCGAGGGCGCGGTGGCAGCCACCGAGAAGATATCTTCGAGTAAACCCGGTTCTATACGGTCGGGCAGAAAAGCCCTGATGGAACGACGTGAGCGCGCCATGTCTGCAAATTGCTGCGCGAACTCGGGTGTCGTCTTTTCGATATTAGATACAGATGTCAACATAGTGCCAAATTTTTCATGGGTAGCGATTGTCGCACAGAAAACGATAGAGCCCAATCAGCCGATTAGTTTGGGTTTGCTTGAATTCTTTTTTGTAGCGCCAGTGCCGCTTTTGAGGCGGGCTCTCGCCCGAGAAAATCACTGATGTAGCGACCCGCTTCGAGCAACTTGTCCATGTCGACGCCAGTTTCTATTTTCATCCCATCGAGCATGTAGAGTACATCCTCGGTAGCTATATTGCCTGTCGCACCTTTCGCATAAGGACAGCCGCCCAGGCCCGCAACCGAACTATCGACTACCGCGATTCCACACTCCAGCACCGCATATAAATTAGCCAGCCCCTGCTCATAAGTATCGTGAAAATGGGCCGCAAGCTGTGCAACCGGAACCGTATCGAGCAGGCGCTCGACCAGCGCCCTGGCTTTCCCCGGTGTGCCGACACCGGTGGTATCGCCGAGAGATATTTCATAACAGCCCTGATCGAGCAAACGCGCAGCGACACTGGCAACTCTATCGATGGACACTTCACCCTCGTATGGACATCCCAGCACACAGGAAATGTAACCCCGGATCCTCAGGTTTTCGGCGTGAGCCTTTTCTACCACCAGACGATATCGTTCGATACTTTTATCGATCGAGCAATTGATATTTTTCTGGGTGAAGGTTTCTGAAG
>QNFD01000129.1 GCA_003645435.1 Gammaproteobacteria bacterium
CGGGCCGCTTTTGCTAGCCTCAACGGCAGTGCTGTGCGCGGCTTTCAACTGATCCACTGAAGACATGGTGACCCCTCGTAAAGTTAAATGTGCTGATGACAGGGACCGGGTCGGCCCCGCAGAATTATTTTCGGACGAAGCATATATTTCCGCTATTGGAATATAATTATTGTATGCGCCGCACGCGTATTCAAATGCGGCAAATGCCGCAAAAGAAATAAAGCCCAGTGTTTAAAAACCGGAAGAATAAGAGTCCATTTCCCAAAAGTCCAGATAATCTGAACGCATGGTTAGCGTGAAAATAGACCGATAGTCACTCCTGGGCATTAGTCTGCCTGTTGCGAGAGGATGCATCTGGATAGAGATGTGTAGCTTCCGGCGTCAGGTTGGCGGTCATCGCCACAGCTTTGCTGGGGTTTTGCGCCTGGGGCTGGCCGCCCCACAGGCGGAAGAAAGCTGTCATAACAGTTAAGGCTGAAATAATGGAGAGCAAATAAAAGATTCCGTTCGGGCCGAAGTACTGAATAGTAAAGGCACCCAGGGTTGGACCGAGTATCATCCCACAAGCCAGTATCAAAACCAGGGTGCCGCTGGCAGCAACCACCTGTCCGGGTTTCAGGTAATCATTCATGTGCGCCATGCAGATAGAATAAAGCGGCAGCGTGAGCCCACCCAGCAGCGCGATCATGACATAGAGTAGAACAAGGTTGTCGGCCGGATTCTCCAACATGGCCAGGAAGAAACACACAGGAATCGCGAAACCCGGGGCACCGACGAGGACCAGGCGTCGGTCAATCAGGTCGGAAAGCTTGCCGATAGGAAATTGAAAGATCATGCCCCCGAGGGTCATAAAGCCAATCAGGCTACCGATCGAGCCGCTAGCTAGCCCAATCGCGCTGCCGTAGAGGGCGAGCACGACATACAGAATCGTCTGCGAAATTCCATTCAGGAAGCTACCTGTTAATCCCATCGGAGAGAGGCGGAAAAGCTCAGGAAAAGTGATTCTTTCCGGCAATTCATAAGGCGGGCTGGCACTGGCCGAAATCAAAATCGGAACCAGCGAGAGCGAGATCAGTATTGAGACCAGAATAAAAAGTAAAATGCCTTCCGGGCTGGAAAGATTGAGCAGTAATTGCCCTATCGTCACGCCGCCGGTCTGAATCACGAAATAAATCGACAACAGGCTACCGCGACTCTTGTTGTCAGTGCTCCCGTTCAGCCAGCTTTCCGCGACAATATAAAGCCCAGAAAAACAGAACCCCGAGAGCAGGCGCATGGCGCCCCAGCTCCAGGGGTCATAGGTGATGAGATGGACAAGCGCGGCTGTACTTGCAATCGACGCGAGTGCGGCAAAAATACGAATGTGACCAACCCGCATGATGAGACGCGGCGCAATCAGACATCCCAGCAAAGATCCGACCGGGTAAGCGGACTGCACCAGGCCTATGACCGACTCACTAAACCCCAGCCCTTCCGCGCGTAAGGTCAACAGAGTTGCCAATAGTCCATTGCTGATCATGAGAAAGATCATGCCGGTGAAGAGCGGCCAGGACGAACGAATTGCAGCCCACACGGTTTATCTCCTATTGGGTCGGCTTAAGCATGACGATTGCTGAAAACGAGTCCAGAACCGAAAATTGTATAATTGTATTAACAGATACTTCCCGGACCGCTTTCAGATTAACGCTGATCCTACACAATTTTCAACGCCATCGAAATGGTTTCATACCCGCAGCATGTGGGCTAGCTACGTGAATAAATTACTGGAAACCAGTCTTCCCTGAGTCGTTGTCCATCATGCATACCGTGCTTCGGGAATGGCGGAGATGTCCTGCCAGGTCGAGTGACATATCGAGCATCGTCCCCTATCAGGCGCAGGGAGAAAGCCCGGCGCCGTAAACCTGTATTATTTCCGCGAGCACCGTGAAGGGTTTTATAGTCGAATGCGACCGCATCACCTGGCTCCATTTCCCACTCCAGAATAGACATACCTTCAGCGTCCGGGTCGGGTACAGGCATGTAGATATTTTCGTCCGGATAAAAATCTGTTTCCGATTGCCAACGCGTTGGCAGGACGGGCTTTTGCCACAGTTGTGACCCGGCAACACAACGCAGTGATGCCTCTTTCACCGGGTCGACGGGACACCAGAAGCTGATGGTTTGCTCACCTTCTACAAAATAATAAGGTGCATCCTGATGCCAGGGGGTTGGCTTACCGGTGCCTGCTTCCTTGACCAGAACATGATCGTGAAAAACCTGTACATTTTCAGATTGCATCAGGTCTGCGGCAACCCGCCCCACTTCGGAGTTTCGGATAACATCCTCAAACTCAGGAATCCGTGACCAGTTGCAATAGTCGTCAAAAAAGCGACCAGCTTCCCCCTCATTCAGATTTTCCGACGCATAAGGGCCTGGATTTGTCATATTCAGTTCAATGCCGGACCTGATAACATCAACCCAGTCAGCAAACAGGCCCTTGATTAGCACCACCCCATCGGTCCGATAAGCATCCACTTTTGCCTGATCCAAAAATACGGAATTAAGCATCTCAACCTCTAAACTAAATGATATTAATAGCGATTTTGGCGTCCAAATGTCATAATTTCAAATAATATATAAATATACAGGGTATAGCTTAATGTTATCAGTTAGCCTGCGGCATATCGAGTATGCAGTAGCGGTTGCCGAGCACGGCAGCGTTTCCACTGCGGCAGCGGCGATTCATGTTTCTCAACCGGCTTTATCGGTAGCGATTGCCGGCCTGGAGCAACATATTGGAAACCCACTATTTATACGTCGTAAAGGTAGCCCATTGGTACTCACCTCATTGGGGCGAGACTTTGTAGATCGAGCATCCCGGTTAATCAACCAGTTTGAAGCCCTGGTGGAGTCTGAAGGTGATTTAGCCGAGCGGCGGCGACCGGTTGTAATTGGCTGTTACGAGGATCTGGGCCCGCTGTTAATAGGACCGATTATTGCGCAGACGAAGCAAAGCTATCCGGATGCAAACCTTACTATTCGCACAGGAGACTTCGATTTTTTGTCCGAGGAAATGTTAGCTGGCCAAATAGACTTTTCAGTGACATATGATTTAGGCATAGACTCAAGCTTCGATACCCGTGAAATAGCTAGTATTCACCCTCATATTCTGCTCTATCCTGATCATCCGTTCACAAGGCGCAAGAGTATTTCACTAAATGATATAGCCCCTGAACCACTGGTGCTGGTCGACCAGGGACACAGTCTCTGGCACATGATCGGCCTGTTTCGGGAGCATCATCTATCGCCTAACATAGCTCACCGCGCAGCCACGCTTGAAATCATGCGGAGCATGGTCGCGAACGGCCTGGGAATTGGCCTCTCATACACCAGGTCACAATCAAAGCTTAGTTATGACGGTAAACCGCTGGAGGCCAGGAAGATCGCCGATAGCATACCCCCGGAGCCTGTTGTTATCGTCTCTAACCGCAAGAATCCTTTATCTCCTTTTGCGGCAAAGCTCGTCGATTTGATTACTGAGATATCCTCTTACAGGAACCTAACCTGATTTTTTTCTCTTATTAAAACCGGCCAGCCCAATCAAGGCTGAACCAAATAACCAGATTCCTGCCGGAATGGGTACCGGAGAAGTATCCGGAGAAAAGTCCGCGTAGACGATCGCTTCATCGTTGACGCAAGACATTGTTATGTACGTGATAATTCTGCCGCCCTCGGCTTCGGTGTACAGGCTGAGCAAGCCCATATCGAAAGATCCTTCGAGGACGTTGTAATCTGCGCCGTTATCGGTGTAGAAACCCGAGAATGTTCCGCGCGAATCACCATTGAGCATTTCAAAGGTTTCGGTTACGTGTCCCTGTGAGCCATCGGGATTACGACCATAAATATTTCTGCCCTCCCAGGAAGACTGGTTTTCAACAAATTCAAACAGTTCAAAATCGGCCTGCATTTTACCGCCACCCAGGCCGGTATCGGTGAGGCTAAGCAGTCGTACCGCGTAGTCCCATCCTGTGGAATCATGGGTCGGATCGGTCGAGGACTCGTGACCGGCAACGACATTGATGGCGATATCACTCAAAAACAGGTTCTGGCTTCCATACTGGTTTTGCCCGCTCAGAATGCTGCCGCCGACCACACCAAACTGGAACATCGATACTGCTCCTGACCGATCAATATCCGTACCGAGGTAATTGATGTCCCATGGATTACCACCGCTGCCGTCATTGTACTCGCTGTTGGCCGGGCCGCCGTGGGTATTGTGTTTACTATTAGGCGCCGCTTCGGTGTTGTAGCTGTATTCATTGACCCCGCCAAAGCTGCCATCGATGGTCGCCGCGAACGCCGTCACGGCAGGAAAGGTGGTAAAAACTACAGCCAGGATTGTTCTGGTTACTATCGATTGCATCGCTACTTTTTTTCCGATTTCAGGGTTAGTTGAATTACTCTGAATTAAACTTTAAGGGTTTTAATCGGACCGGCGAATCACCCAATTGGATGAAATTGAGGCGTTAGCGAAATTGTTACGACGCAGGAGAGAATTTTTTACATCCTGCTAGTGAAATTATTACATCGGTGCCTCCTGTGATGGATATCGGGCATTTATATGTATTTAGGTGGGAGACGGGGTGGGCGGATTATAAAGGGGTCAGACTGAGCTTCCCGGTCAATTTAATACAACATTGTACCGGGATTTCAGCTTACCCTGGTTTAGTTTTTTAACAAAAAATAACCAATGCTCGTGAGTTTAAAAGCGAATGCCCAGGCCAAACAGAAATCCGTCCAGGCTTATATCATAAATCAGGCTGCTATCATCAAATTTTACTTTCAGGTAACGGTAGCCGAATTTAAATGAAAATGTGTCGCCAAACTGGTAGCGCAACATGGCCTCGGCGTTAACCGCGAGATCGCTTTCTATTCCAAAACCGCCGACATCCCCTCGCAAACCCAGGTATAACTTGTTGGTCAGCGCGGGCGTGTAAATAACACCGACAAACGGATCGGTCCAGCCTACCGAGGCCTGTGGTGTTCGATTCAGTATTGCCAGTTCAAAGTCGATATCCTGCCGTCGTAGCCCGGCAATGATCTCAAAATCATTGACCGAGGCTGGCTTGTAGGTTCCTGCGAACTCAAGTATGCGGCCATTCAGCTTTGGCGTGGCCTGGAAAGGGGTTCCTTCGAAAATCGTGTCCTGGTATTCAACATACAAAAAGTCAAACAGGAACCCCCACTGTTGCCCGCGCGCGGTAAACGTTGCCGATGCGACACCACTCAGGTTATCCAGGGAAAAGAAACTGTAGTCTGAATCGATGGGTGTCTCTGGTTCACCGCTTATGGCGGTCGAGCCGTTGATGCTGGCGGCCCATAAATAGGGTGTAATTTCGTACTGGATTGATTGTTGCCGATCTTCAGCTTCAAGGCTACTATGCCACAGGGCAGTAGCAACAATGATTATCAATAGCCGGCATAAACAAGCCAGATTGTTAGCGGAATTTAGAATGCTGAATTTCGTCATTTTTTAACTACTTAAATACACCCTTAACGACAACTATTAAGTTACTCGAATCGCGAGATAATACCTTTGTTGGCATTAATGATCCATTATTTGGCATGGCTTATACCCGGGTTTTGTGCATCTATCTAGTCGGTTTATGGGTATATTAGCGGCAT
Source organism: Gammaproteobacteria bacterium (assembly GCA_003645435.1). Next base: position 5,665 of record QNFD01000129.1, read on the forward strand.
AATTGAAATAGCATAATAACGGAATCCCGTACTAAATTGCGTAATAAAAATTACTTGCATGAATAACTCCAGTTTAAACAACAATTCCCTGTTGGACGGCACCCGCACGACTACTCCAGACACGGAAGGTCCAATCTCATTTCCTCATGCAGTATCGAGCGAGACCGCCCTCGTCTCACTGAAGAGTTCGGCTCACGGTCTAACTCATAATGAGGTCGTGGTCCGCCTTGGACAATATGGACGCAACACATTACCCCAGGCCAGACCACCGGGCATAGGCACGGTCTTCCTGCGCCAGTTTATGAGTCCACTGATCTATGTTCTCGTTGCTGCCGCCTTGATATCACTGATGATTAAAGAGTGGTCTGATGCCGGCTTTATCACCGCAGTCCTGTTTATTAATGCAGTGATTGGCACAATTCAGGAGCATTCCGCGCAGCGTGCCGCAACGGCTCTGCGAGATCTCGTAAGCACGCGTTGCCAGGTATTGCGCGAGGGTGATACTCATGAGATAAATGCCGAAGAATTAGTTCCCGGTGACATTGTACTGCTGGAGTCCGGCGACAAGGTCCCCGCGGACTTACGCCTGCTCCTGTCCCGCGACCTGGAGGTGGATGAATCTTTACTGACCGGTGAATCACTACCGGTGCTAAAAGACGGTAATGCCGTATTAGCCGAAGATGTTGCCCTCGGCGATCGAGTTAACATGCTTTTTACCGGAACACTGGTGGGCCGTGGGCGCGCCCGGGGTGTTGTGATTAGCACGGCGCTCAATACTGCACTGGGCCGTATTGCTGCCGATGTTTTGTTCAAGCCGTCACCTAAAGCACCGTTACAAATTCGTATGGATAGCTTCACCAATCGTGTGGCTATGTTTGTTGGCATAGCGGCTTTGACAATGTTCGTGGTGGCGGCGATGCGCGGCACACCAATTACTGAAGTGTTTTTACTCGCTGTCGCGCTTGCCGTTTCCGTCATTCCCGAGGGCCTGCCGGTAGCGCTCACCGTCGCCCTCGCAATAGGCATGCGTAGAATGTCCAGGCGAAACGTTATCGTGCGCCGGCTTCTGGCGGTGGAGGCGCTCGGTTCCTGTACCTTCATCGCCACCGACAAGACCGGCACACTTACCGTCAATCAACTGACTGCACGCTGCATTAGCTTCCCAGGCGGTGATGTCTGGCAAGTTAGCGGCGAAGGCGTAGTACCGGATGGTACGATTCTGACGTCACGCGGCGCACCGCAGGCGCAAGAGAAAGTGCAGCTGGAAAGGTTATGCCAGGCGGCGGTACTGGCAAATGAAGGCTTTCTTGTTCGTACCGACTCCGGCTGGTCTAACCATGGCGACGCGGTGGATGTGGCATTTTTGGTGATGGCGCATAAGGCCGGTGTCGTCAAGGCGGAAATGGCCAATACCTTTCCTGAAATCGACACTATCCCCTATGAGTCCGACCGGTTGTTTTCAGCCAGTTTGAACGAGGTAAACGGCAGCAAGTATGCATTCGTGAAAGGCGCACTCGAACGCCTGTTACCCATGTGTACGACTATGATGATGCCGGGCCACGATGCGACTATAGAGCAATCTCTGATCGAACAGCA
>QNFD01000130.1 GCA_003645435.1 Gammaproteobacteria bacterium
GGCGTGAACCTGTTGTCCCTTAAATTCCTGGATAGCCTTTCTGGTCTGCGGCTCCTTTAAATTCCACGCTTCCTCCAGGTACTCGATTATCTGATCACCATCCCGGTTTATCGAGAGATCGACTTTTGCCAGGCGACGCCGTGGTTCGCGTAACGGACCAGCGGGTATTAGCAAACCATTACCAAAGGCTACATAGCGGCAGACAGCTATTTCGATGTCGCGCTTTAACGCGTAGTGCTGTAATCCATCGTCTGACAATATGACGTCTACCTCGGGAAATTTTTCCAGTATGCTGCGCGCCGCGGCCGCCCGCTTTGAACCAACACCGATGGGGCACTGGCAAATTTCGGAGAGCATATTGGCCTCGTCACCTGCCCTGATATCGGTTCTACCCGCCGACAGTAACTGGATCCTTTTTTCGTAACCGCTTTTATAACCCCTGGTAACAATGGCCGGTTTGTAACCCTTGCTTTCCAGGAGTTGATAGAGTGCGATAACAACCGGGGTTTTGCCGTTACCACCCAGCGTAATATTGCCTACCACTATCGTCGTCACCGGTAAGCGCGCCGATCTAAATATACCAATCCGATAAGCAATACGGCGCAGACCCGACAGCAGGTAAAACAACAATGACAGTGGCATCATCGAAATGGACAGGGGATTCATCGACCATAGCCACCAGCCCTGACGCTTTTGGGTTGGGGCATTTATCCAGTCGTTGAGCACGGTTTTATCCAGCGCTATAGTGCGGCGGCTGACGATACCATCCTGCATGGAGCCCTCGATATCGGCACTGTCACGGAATTGCATCGAATGGAGCCTGGCGTATATGCCATCACTGTCTAACAGGCTTTGATGATTGCCCTGCTCTATCAACTTGCCCGCATCGAGCACCAGGATTGTATCCGCGTGTTCGATCGTGGAGAGCCGATGCGCTATTACCAGTGTGGTGCGATCACTCATCAGGTTTTCAATCGCATGCTGAATATAACGTTCAGATTCGGTATCCAGCGCCGACGTTGCTTCATCTAGGATTAGAATAGGTGCATCTTTGAGCAGGGCTCGTGCGATGGCTATGCGTTGGCGCTGACCACCGGATAACATGATGCCCCGCTCTCCTACTATGGTGTCCATTGAATTAGGTAGCTCCTTGATGAACTCCCAGGCATAGGCCTGTTTCGCCGCCTCGATTACTTTTTCATCGCTGACCTCGTGACTCAAACCATAAGCGATATTGTTACGGATAGTATCGTTGAACAGGCGCACGTCCTGCCCCACGTAGGCAATCTGTCGACGTAAATCCTTTAACTTATAATCCTGAATTGGTACGTTATCGAGAAGAATTTGACCGTCATCGAGTTCGTATAAGCGAGGGATGAGATTGACCAGGCTGGATTTACCACTGCCGGAGCGACCGACAATCGCAACCGTTTGATTGGGCTCAACCTCGAAACTGATCTTATCGAGTACATATTGATTGCCGCTGCGGTATTGCAGGGCTACATTTTTGAAAGATATATGCCCTTCGGTTCGCTTCAGTTCAATCTCGCCTTCATCTTTTTCACTTTCCCGGCCGATAAATTCGAAGATGCTTTCACCCGCGGCGATACCCCGCTGAATATTCGCATTGATAGACGACAACGCGCGCATCGGCGGGAACAACATGGTCATCGCGAACAAAAAAGATACAAAATCGCCGGTGGTGATAACACCCCGCATCGATTCCGAGGTTGCGAAGGCGACGATGGCTGCGAAAGCGACGGCTACGATTAGCTGAATCAACGGCATCGTAATCGATCTTGCAATCGACATTTTCAGATTCAACTTCAGGTTGCGCTCATTAATTTCTCCAAACTTTCGGCGTTCGAAATCGTCCCCACCGAATATTTTAACAACCCGATTAGAGTCAATCACTTCCTGTGCTATATGGGAAACATCGCCCATCGAAGTTTGAATATGTTTGCTAATGGCACGGAATCGACCCGAAACTTTGACAACGATTAAAAAAACGATCGGCCCGGCGAGAAGAAAAATCAGGGTTAGCTGCCAATTAAGCCAGAACATGTAGAGCAGCAACACGACGATACGCAGTGTGTCCTGTATAAAGGTGGTGAGCGATGACGATACCGAGCCCGAAATCTGTTCGACGTCGTACGAAAACCGGGTGATGATCGAACCCGACGAGGCCTGATCGTACTCCCCGCTACTCATCGTCATGAGCTTTTCAAACATCATTTTGCGTAACGAATTAATAACCTGGCGGCCGATATAATCCATACAATAGGTTCGCGTAAACACCGCGACCACTCGCACCGAGAAAATCGCTATGATTGCTAATGGAATCAACTTGATCATGAGCGGATCGCGATCGATAAAACCTTCATCGAGCATCGGTTTCATGATGTAAGCGAAGGAAGCCTCGGTCGCCGCGAAAACAATCATACCGATTACCGCCAGCAAAAAATAAATCTTGTGCTCGAATGCCAGTGAAAGCAGCGCGCGATAGGCCTGAAGGCCGGTCATATTTTCGGTAATCGGTTTCATCTACTAAAGCTTATCCAGAGAGAGACGCATGCTGGTTATGATTTACTCGATCGGGCGAGTGGTAGCTATCGAAACCTGGCTCAGGCCAAGCCGGCCAACGACATCCATCGCGGTTACCAGCGATTGTACCGGAGAACTCGCGTCTGACTGAATCACGATTGGCGTATCACTCCCCTTTACCACGGATTGCAGGGCAAACAATAAGGCTTCGCTCTTCTGGCTGCTCAATTCACGAGCGTTGATAAAGAAGCGCCCCTTCGCATCAATCATCAGGTAAAGCGGTTTAACCTTGCTGGTAGTTTTGTTTTCGCTTGCTTCGGGTAACTTGATTTTAAGCTGTGAAGTGGTATCGAAGGTGGTGGATACCATAAAGAAAATCAGCAGCAGGAAAACCACATCAATCAGCGGCGTCAGATTGATAGCGACTTCTTCATCAGATGATGGACTGTTAAATTTCATGAACTGGTCACGGACTCCCCGGCACCAAAATTTTTCCTGTCGCCCTGTAAGAATTCCACCAGTTTCATCGCTTCCTGTTCCATGCCGACAACCAGTTCATCGATTTTTCGTTTTAAGTGACGATAAAAAATCAAACTCGGAATGGCAACGCTTAGTCCGGTGGCAGTGGTAATCAATGCCTCCGAAATGCCGCCGGCAAGCTGTGCTGGATCGCCAACACCTATCGTCGTTATGGCGGTAAAAACTTTGATCATACCGATTACCGTTCCGAGCAATCCGAGTAATGGGGTGATGGTCGAAATCGTGCCCAGTGTATTCATGAAACGCTCCATTTCGTGTACCACGTGGCGACCGGTTTCTTCGATGCTTTCCCTGATCAATTCACGTGACAAGTGCCTGTTAATCAGGCCTGCTGCCAGCACCTGCCCAAGCGGTGAACCGTTTTCAATTTCATTAATATGCTTTTCTGTGAGAGCGTCTTTATCCAGTAAATTCCAGATACCGGTAAGCAACTTCTCTGGTATCACTTTTTTCTGCTGCAGGATCCACAAGCGCTCGGCGATTATCGCAATCGCGATTACCGAGCACAACAATATCGGGATCATCAGCCAGCCACCTGCCTGAACCAGTTCCAACACTAGTTTTACCTCCAGTTTGAATGCTGCACATGATACTGTAATCGTGTCTGTGATGAGAAGTTTTTTACGGGTTGAGGGGATATCATCATGTAGACTTCCGGGCTAATACCATATTTTCGAACCTGGCTGACGATGAACCTCAAGCCTGAGGCCCGTGGCAGAACTGAAAACTGAAATAGCCCCCTGCTCGTCGGTGCGTAATATCTGGCTGTTAACCTCCCGATAATTCACCAGCACCTCTGGTTTGGGGAATCCCCACCGATTATTCTTACCGACTGTAAACAATGAAAATTCCGGTTTAACCGCCCGTAAAAACTGCAGTGTCGACGAAGTGCTGCTGCCATGATGCGGCACCACCAGCACCGATGCGGAGAGCTTTTCCGGTAAGGCTTCGAGTAGACGTTGTTCCTGTTCTGATTCGATATCTCCAGCCAGCAGGGCTGAATCGTATCCGCTTACCTTCAGCACACAGGAGCGATTATTAATGCTCGTCGTCGATTTTACCGGCAGGCTTAAGAATTCAAAATCAACCCCGTCCCAGCGCCATTTAGGATACCCATGACAGGACCTGACCGGTCTTGCCAGGTTAAATTTTTCTACTACTTCCAGGGGCGTCCCCGTTACCAGTTTAGCCGGGTCGTGGTTTGCTAAATAGCTATAAAATCCACCACTGTGATCCTGGTCGACATGGCTGATGATCAACAAATCGGGATCTTTAATCCCCTGATAACGCAAATACGGCTTTAAAACCCATTGTGCGGAACTAAATCCCTGGGCATTTCCGGGACCAAAATCGTACACCAGGCTATGCTGACCGGTTTGGATAACTGCCGAGGTACCCATACCGACATCGAGCACGGTTAGCTGATAGGCACCGAATTCGAGTTCGGTTCTTTGCCACAGCAGCGGCAGCACGACTAGCAGCAAGGCCGGCTTCCTGCCCGGAAATCCGGCAGGCATCATCAGTATCAGTAACCCCATTGTCGACAGACACAGGGCGATGAAGGGAATACCACCGTAGTGAACCGCCGCCAGACCCGAATTTAAGAGTAGTTGCAGGTAGTCGAGTAGCAGGCTGAGTAGTAGATCACTGGCGCGAAACAACCATTCTGTAAAAACCCAGTCAAATCCGGAGATCAAACTGCCGAGCATGTCCAACGGCACTATTACCAGGCTTACCAGGGGGATAGCAATGATATTGGCGAAGAAGCTGGCCGGATTGAGTTGATCAAACAGCACGATGCTAATCGGTACAAACAACAGCGAAAACAATAGCTGCAGGATCACTATTTGTTTCCAGCGTTGAGGTTGATTTGTCATGCGATACTGGGCAAAGGCTATCAGTAGCAGAGCGCTAATGCTCAACCAGAATGACGACGAACCAACCGAGAGTGGATCGAATATCAGTATTACTATTACCGCGATGGCGATACTGTTCAAAAGATTGACACTGGTTCTGAAATTGAACGCCAGAAAGATGACCGCCAGCATGATCAGCGCCCTCACGGTTGGCAGGCTAAATCCTGCCAGGGCCGCATAGATCAGGCCGGCGCAGATGGCAAGCGTCGCAGAAAACTGGAGCCTGCTATATTCGAAACGGTGAAAGTAAAACCGCCACAGGAATCGCCCCACATAAAAAAACAGGGCTGATATGATACCGATATGCAAACCGGATATGGCGAGCAGGTGTGCGGTACCGGTATCCTGCAGTAGTTGGCGATGGCGTGGATTGATATCAGCCCGGTAGCCTATCGCCAGGGCCTTGATCAGCCCATTGTTATTGCATTCGGAACATTGCCGATCAATTCCCTGCTTGATGCCGCTGCGCCATTGATCGATGATCGAGAATGGTGATACGCCCATTCCCCGATTGAACGAGGATGGTTTGACATAGCCGGTTGCACCAATGCCCTTGACGAACAGCCAGCGCTCATAGTCGAAACCGCCAGGGTTTTGGTAGCCGTAGGGAACCCGCAATTTTACCTGCAATTGCCATCTTTCCCCGGCGTGTAAAAGCCGCCGCGTACGATACCAGCTCAGGCGTATAGTCTCGGGTAAAGGTTTTACATAGCCTTCGATAGAATCTGGTTTTAACAGGAATCGAACCGACTGGTTTTTGCGCTCGGGTATATCCGCGATCACCCCGCTTATTCTAACGATGCGGTTATCAAAATCTGCCGCAAGTCGAGTATCCAGACTTTGCTGCACCCATAAACCGGCCCACAAACAGGCCGCAAAAAGGGTGATCAGGAATCGGTATCCGGGAACGAGAAAGGCGAATAACAACAGGACAGGCAAATATGCTATCCAGTGTCGCTCAGGTATCAGGTTGCCGTAAAATACAATCACCGATCCGAGGACCATTGCTATCGCGGTCTTGATCATGCCATCCGTATGCGTGTGTACTTATTCACTTTGCACATTAGGCGATTAGCATCGATAATACAATTAAGATGGCAAGAAAACTGATAAAGAAATACTTACCCCACCCCGGAACAATCACCGAAAATAGATGGATTAAAGTACTCGGTCCGCGCCTGCAGGATCCGAGTCTCTGGCATATCAATCGAAGGTCGTTCTCCGGCGCTATGGCCGTGGGCGTGTTCTGTGCGTTTATGCCGATACCATTTCAGATGCTGCTTGCCGCAATTGCGGCGGTTGGCTTCCGTGTCAATATCCTCATCGCGGTGCCCATGGTCTGGATCAGTAATCCCATCACTATCCCGCCAATGTTTTACTTTTGTTACAGTGTCGGAGCATGGATGCTCGGTACCGAAGCCCACGACTTTGTATTCGAACTGAATTTCGACTGGTTACTCTCGGAAATTTTGCATATCTGGCAACCCCTGTTACTCGGCAGCCTGGTGGTGGCGACGCTAGCGTCGATTAGTGCGCTATTAGTGGCACATTTATTCTGGCGATATCATCTCTGGACTCGCATTAAAAATCGTAGAAAGCGTGGAAGAAAAACTAAACCCCAGTCCACATGAACCTGTTCTGGACCATTGTTTTCACTTGTGCGAGTGTAATATGCGGGTTATCTTTCACATTTTAGTTTGCCGTCTTCCATGAGCCATTGATACTGCATTTGGCCGGCGATATTGAGATCATGCGTCACTACCACCAGAGCGGTTTTAACCTCCCGGTTTAAATTCATCATTAAATCAAGCATGTTGGCAGCTGTCTGCGAATCAAGGTTACCGGTTGGTTCGTCGGCGAGCAAACAGTCGGGATCAGTAACCAGGGCCCGCGCCAGGGCAATACGCTGGCGTTCGCCACCAGAGAGTTCCCCTGGTTTATGGCTGGCCCGGTCTTCGAGACCGACACGCGCAAGCCACTTATCGGCACTGGCCAAAGCTGATTCGCTGGCTTGTCGGCGCACCAGCAGAGGCATCGCGATATTTTCGCGGGCGCTGAATTCAGGCAGCAAGTGGTGGAATTGATAAATGAACCCGAGATGACGGTTGCGCAACTGACCCAGTTTCTTTTCCGACAATCCTGAAATCGGCTGACCCGCAATCGTGACCTCACCCGCAGTGGCATGGTCGAGACCTCCGAGCAGGTGCATGAGCGTACTCTTACCGGCCCCGGAGGCACCGACGATCGCA
>QNFD01000131.1 GCA_003645435.1 Gammaproteobacteria bacterium
TGAATCACATCGACGTGAAGCCGACGGATCAACATGACCAGTCTAATCAGCTGAATCAGGTTGCCGGGAAGCACGGCGGGGGATAAACCCGGCTGGAAGTTCAGGTTATGAACCGGAAAACCCTCGTTCTCGAAGGCTTCCGCCTCGCTTCCACGTTCCATCAGGCAGCAGATCTCGAAGCTGAATCGATCCTGGTTCATTCGGCTGATGAGGGTATGGATGTATCTTTCCGTACCGCCGTCGTATAGGAATTTGTAAATGTGTAGTACCTTTGCTTTCCGGACTCTGATGGCACTATTCATCTTTGTGATTATTTGGTCGCTGCCTATGTGCACGTCCCACAATTGCCAATGTTGAATCAGTCGAGCGAGAATTGTCGCTCTTGCGTCCATGTAAAAGAATCAGTGCTTGCGCAAAGCCTAGTAAAACCCATGTCGATGCTGAAAACAATGTAGGTTCGGAAATCATCAAAGTCATAAAGGCGATCAGCGCAATTGTTACCATTCGGAGTCGGTATTCCCGCTCCCCGGATCCACTAAAACCCAGGATAAAGGTGCTGGTTGTGAAGATAAACATCATAGAGGTAAAAACAACGAAGCCGATGGGACCAATGGCGACCCATGCTTCCAGGTAAGTGTTATGAACTGTGCGGCCGATCCAGTTGCCCGAAAAAAATTGGACTGTTTCGAAGCCTCGACCGATCCATGGGTTGCGGCTAAGCTCTTCGAAGGCGATCAGAGTAAGAAATTTACGCTGAAGGATGCCTGTGCTCATGCTCGCTTCATTTTGGAGAATTATGTAAATTTCGTCGATAAGGCCAGTGGCATACAAAAATACAGGAATCATGAGGAGGCCGAGAAGATAGTGAATGGCTTTGTGGGGCCACATAAACAGGGGAAACAGCCCCAGTGTGATGAACACTCCGATGATGCCGCCGTAGCTCCAGGTAAAGAAAATACCCATCATGATGGTGAAGGCAACGGTCCCGGACAAGAAATACTGACGCCTGGAGCTGCTTTTGGTGACGGCATAGACGACAAATGGAAAGGTCATCAACAGAAACGACGATAATGTATGCGTTTCCGGATTGAGCCCATGGGCTCGTAACATCATGCCCCACGGTGTCGGCTTGAATGCCTCATCCATGCTATTCACTATTATTAAAGGTATTCCACTAAAGCTAAAAATAATGACCTGTAGAATGCCTATGCTTGCACTGACGAATGCTACCGCTATCAGCGCCTTCACGAATAGACGTGCGAGCCGTTCGCTTGCAATAATATGAACCAGGATCAATGGCAGTATCGCACTTTTACTGTACTTGATTAGACCAACAATAAACTGGCCTGGCTGGGCGATGACCGCATGAGGCAGATCCAGAATTGCGATTGCCAATGCAAAGTACATGAGTAGAGGGAACTTAATCGTATTGGTGGGGTTGGCCAGAGCGTATGCGAATATAAGGGCCGTGAAAGCGACAACTAGTAAATCAATGGGGTCCACCCCACCTGCTCCGACTGCAACAAGCTGCATCGAAATAAGTAGCGCTACAATCTGGATCTCCCGAAATTCCCTGGCTCTTGCGGCCCAGGCGATCAGGACACCGGTCGCGCATAACAACACGGTTGTGATCAGCGAAACCTTGAACGGAATTTCGTACAGAAGCATAAGCGACCAGTAATGCTCGTCCATGAATGTGGCCAGGTACGGATCCGCCACTACTATCGCACCGACCGTAATCCCGGCGAGCAAAAGCCCGAGTAAACTGGGTAATGAGAATGAATCGCTAGAAATCCGGTCGAACCGCTCCTTTATTGATGTGGTAGTGAGTAAATTAGCTATTCGCATAGGGCTCTGGAGCTGGAAGTGGTTACCGGATAGCGCATACCCACGCGCTACCCAGCGGGATTAAAGGTCTCTATTTCTAACGAAGATCGAAATAATAAAAGCAAAAGCTATCCTTTTTTATACAGTGATTCATCGGTGACCTCAAGGTCAATGGATTGTGGAAAACTCTCACATTTTACAAGATCTTCAAACGAATGATTGCTGGCATACCTGTACATTTCGTCGACGAAGTTGTTGTATAAATCATAAACCTTATCGACAAGCGCCTGGCCTTTTTTTAATTCATCATCGTTTAATACTATTGCGTGCAAGAAATCTTCAACGTTATCAGTGCCCATATGGTGACCTGTTTCACAGGCGAGATGGTTATTGCCGTAGTAGAGGTAATTGTCTCCCTGACAAAGCTCGTTACTAACATCAGCAGTAACACCGAGAAACACACTACCGGTTTTTTCTATCACTTCTACCAGAACTATTTTTTCTTTCGCGCTGAGTTGCCTGGCTATCGCGATCATATCGTAGGTGATCATGCGTGATTGAATGCTCTGATCACTCCACAAAAATAATAAAGTGCTGGAGAAGGATTGTTGTTTGTCGAGCCCAAGCTTTTTCAAATCTTCCAGATACCATGGCCAATGATGGGCGTCTTCGTAACTGTGAATATTAACGAGTTTCTGGAAATCGTCGTCAGTTTCGAGTTCACGCAAGATAAAGCGATTCACATCCATAAATGAGAATACAAAATGTGCCATATAAGGTACAAAAGCCAATCTTTGCGTGCCGGGTATGGTCTTGTTTTTAAGGTACTTGAATATTTCCCGTTGGCAAAATTCCTGGTTTTTTCCTTCGATATAAGTCAATATTTTTTTCATTTTACAGGCACGTTAGAGTTACCGCTTGTTGGCTACCGATTGCAGAAAGTTTGCTAAGGAGTTTGTCTTTTCTAAATTCTGACACCTGGGCCTCCGGCGCGAAAAGCATGCTATTCGAGTGTTCGTCATTGGTGTAGTAGATATGACACTGAGGCGTGTTTGTGTTTTCGGGTTTATAGGCGTTGTCAACAAAGGCTAGCAGATTATCCCTTGTTTCCGGCTCCATTAACTCGTCAGCGTTATAGGTAATTTGTTGGGCAAACATCGGGTAGTAGTCGCTTTCAAAGCTCATTATAAAATCGAATAGTTCTTCATACATCTTTAGCGTTTCAGGTCTCTCTCTTTCTTTATCGGTGCCATCCAGCACCCAGATTCTACTGGTGAAAAACATGGTGCTATCAAATGTGGCGCCGTGGTTAAACCCGAGGGCGGTGATCAATTCGTCATAATATGATTCGGGTTTGCGAATATTTCTATAGTAACTCGCATTCCGGTAATCGTCTAAAAAATAGCCAATCCGATCGTATAAAAAGCGTAGGTGCGGTATTTTTGCGTCCTGAAGCGTCAAGGCCGGTGCCGAGTAAGATTTTGCTGAAGTGCCGTACAAGCCTTTTTGCCGGTCAATATGGTGGCAGTCGATGCAAGCGAATATGAGCGGTTCTCTTTTAATCACGTACTCGAGATTGCCGACATCAACCGCGATTCGCCTGAAAAAGTGTTTTCGGCCATTTTCATTGGTACTGTTGTCTAACGCTCTGATGGGATTGGGGGGATAGTCCAGTGCCAGCGAATAGGCCGTCAGTTGGCTCATTGCCGTATCGGGCAGGGCGGTACTATCTAATAAATTGTGAAATGCGCCATTGGAACCGTCACAGGGAGTGTTGAATTCCTTAAAGGCGCGCTCTTCCAGTGTTTTTCCTTCAGGGCATTTCGTATTTCCCGGACCTTTCATTCCCTGAAGGTCGCCTATGAAATGCATGGCACCACTTTGTTGTATGCCTTTTAACGGCAATGTACGCATTGGGCCTTTCAAGGGATGAAAGAAGGGGGTGTCGATCAAAACCCAGGTCGGTTTATTGTTACGTATGTTGTATTTAAATAGTCTTTTATCTAACTCACTTTTCATAAGATAGGCGATAGATGATTGTTTGGGATCTATTTCACCGCTGGCTAATTTATCGGCGAAGCCTTTCTGGGTGCCGATATGTACGATTTTCACATCGGTTCCGCCCAGCACTATATTGTCGCCTTCAGACAACGTGTTTGGGTTAGCTTTGTAGGTAATCGGGCGGGCTGTTGTTCTCAGGTCGGGTATGTCTTTATCGGGATGCTCAACGAAAGGCAGCAGATTGATTTCGATTGGCTTGCTTATTCGACTCAGGTCCCACTGCAATTTATCGTCTTCGCCGAAAATATGACATGTGGCACAGGCAACATTTCCTTTGGATGATGTTAAGGTTGCGTCGTAAAGATACTGGCGACCGCTTGCGATATCGGGGGTTTCCGGGTTAAACAGTTGCGCGCTTGCAGTTTCGGTGAACGAACTATCGTCAATGTTAAATGCAAACTCTGTTACGGAATGGTCAAAAAGATTCTGGACATAGACCTTGTCGCGTTTGCTACTTGCCAGCAAACCTATGGGACCCCCTTTAGGTTCGGGTGAATAGGCCTCCTTGCCTAGAAAATAATGTTTGGTTTTTTCGATGGTCAGAGAGCTATCTATCAAGCTATCTCTCAGTTTATATGCAACATGGCTGATTTTATTACCACCCAGGGTAGTGAAGTAGATTGTATTTTCATGAGAATAAACCGCACTGGGCATTGCTAATCCTGAAGTCGAATTCTTATCAGAATTGGCCATGTCATCCAGATTGATGAAGTATTTTTCAGGCCGTTTAATGTTTGAGAAATCGATAATCGAGAGGCGGTTTTCAACAAAATCACCTTTTAGTTTATGTTCCAATGTAATAATGTTCCTGGCTTCGATGCCTGCCACGATCAAATGCTGTTTGTCGTCGTTAAAAGCACTATTAAATAGAACTGTACCTACGCCACTTACAGTCGAAATAATCGCATCACGATTAAACGCCGGTTTCATCAGGTCAGGTTTTTTTATGGAACTAGTGGCATCGATGGCAAAAACATCATTGTCCGCGATACTGATGGGCATTTTATGTGTCCAGTCGCGTCCCCACTCCTCAAGCCATTTCGTGCCATTCTGTTGCACCATAAAAAAAAGGCTCCGGATTGCCGAGGCCGTCAGTACACCATCGCTCACCGATAATCTCCTGAAACTGAATGGGGACTGCCCCTGTACGATTTCCAGATTTGAAAACAGTGGCGAATAACAGGCTGCCTTCCTTGTTGGTAGTGAGTGATCGAACGGCATCCGAGAAAAGATTAATTAACCCTGCAAATTGAGCACTACCTGTATCAGAGATATCGTAGACCCAAAGATCTGCCCTGCCGATTTGTTCATTGTTAGCAGACTCTTCTTTATCAAGCCGATTCAAGGCGAGATATTTTGTTCTAAACTGGGGGTGGTGCTGGCCGCGAAAAGAAGCGGAAACAAATGCGCGATTCCTGCGGTTATCCGGCCTGGCCTTATCGATGCCGTTATCCGTAAAAACAATATCCCAGGGGGCATCTCCTACCTGCAGGGTTTGCTTGACATGGGGGTTTCCTTCTAACGAAATAATTGAAACCGAATCGGAGATATGGTTTACCACCCAGACTTCCGAGTCATTTCTTAGTGCCAGAGAAACAGGACCAACACCCACCGAGATACTGCTGATGAGTTGTAAGTTATCAGTGTCTTCGGAAACTTGGTAAATTTCCAGGCAGTTCGCCGGGCTGTTGAGCACGAACAAGGCATCGTTATTTTGTGATAACGCCATGGACTTTACCGGCACACTTTCAAAAATTCGAGTCTTGTTCCGTACCTGCCCGCTTAGAGCAGACCCGCACATAAACACCGGCTTTGTAATAATGTCGCCGATGTTCCGACTCGCCACCGGCTCCTGGGGTGACGTTGAATAAGTTATCTGAGCTTCACTCGTGTCCCTGGAATTATCAGTAGAGGTTGTAGTGTTATGAGTGCGACTGACAATCGCAGTGGCGATTGCAATACAAATGCCCGCAAGGATGATTTTTCCACGACGATTCATGGGGACAGGAGTTTCCTTTGATTAATCTAATCAGTGCCCTTTAACGCAGATACAACAATTTTCCAATTTTGAGGTACAGAAACCAATGTACCCCTGAACGAGAATCATTTGCAACCCCTAAAGCGAAAATAAGAATTATACGAAATGGTCATGATCCGTGGTCGGGAAACACATCGAACCCTCGGGGAGAGATTACATTTGGTGAATACCTTAAACTAAAGAATCAGAGCGTGGCAAAGCGTGTGTGCCTTAGTGTCTGCTTTGTCAGGTGATACACCGATGTCGCGGGGTTACACGGTCCCAGGATTGAAGGGTTAAGCAGCAATTCTCGCTTTGCATTTACCGAACCCTATCAACCCAATGAGGGCCGTGCCGAATAGCCAGACAGCGGCAGGTACCGGTACGTAAGACCGGACTAGCGCGGAGCCTAGCCGTGGTCTTGTCGTGTCCCTGCCGTATGAGGTAGTGTAGAATGCGCCTACTGATGCGACGAGTGCGTAGTCCCCATACGGGTTGTAGTTCGGGTTAGTGGGGTCGGGGGGGAAGGGGAAGTCGATCGCCAGGGCGGCGCCCCATATGTTGGGATGAAAGCCGTTATTATCGACAAAATTGTGACTTGTGCCTGAAAGGGCTTCGCCGCCCGGATGAAACGGACTGAGCGGCGCTGTAGTGACTCCCCATAAGCTAAGCAAATTGAATATCCAACCACCAGGATCGTCCCCTGCATCGTCCCCCTGATACCCGGTAAAGGGTGCTGTGCCGCCGGCATGCGTGAAAAATAATTCTATCTCGGTCGTACTCGCGTATCGCCAACCCTCGTAAAGTCCACCAGATCCTAATTGACCAATTACATCATTGTATGAGCGATTCGTGGATTCTGTAAGGTCAAGCCAATCCAACCCCGATGCATCGTCTCTCGTGACCGACCCGACTCCAAAAATCGCGTCGTCTGCGCTCATTAAGGCTGCATTAACTGACGAAATGGACAAGCCCAACAACGCCAGGCCAAAAAGAATAAAACGATTGAACGAACGAAGATACAACATACGGCTAGTCCTCCAACTCCGGATTTAGCAATTTCTAGTCTTTCCCATACCACACGTTAACAGCATGCGACAAGTGAAGCATCACCTATATGGGGTAAATCCGTAGATTATGAGGGGTTATTTCCTGCCGACCGGTAATATTGATCGTTCGTCGTGATACTGCGGACGTCTGCTTCACGTCGCTGGACTAAACCACTCTCGCGGTAACGGGTGCCAATCTGTAATCACATTCTATCAGCGTATCTTTAATGTTTGAGGAACGAGGCATTCGATTTCACTATGCGTAAACTCGCAGCCA
>QNFD01000132.1 GCA_003645435.1 Gammaproteobacteria bacterium
AATCTTGATCGATCCCCCTTGATCCATAGCTATTGCTATGCATCGGCGGGCGATCAATCAACCTTGTTTGCCATATTTCCCCTGATCTTCGTTCCCTTCATGCAACATGCGGGCTAGTAAACACAATGAATCAATCCAGTCCAATTGTAGTTAAATATCTGGGTATGACAGACTACCAGCGGGCCTGGCAGGGCATGAAAGATTTTACCGAGGCCCGTGATTCGACAACTGCGGATGAATTGTGGATAACCGAACATGCTCCGGTATTCACCCAGGGCCAAAATGGCAGGCCCGAACATTTACTCGACACCGGCGATATTCCGGTGATTCAGATCGACCGTGGCGGCCAGGTCACCTATCATGGCCCCGGACAGCTAGTGCTGTACTGCCTGCTCAATATAAATCGGCTGGGGCTGGGTGTTCGCAGCCTGGTGACTCAAATCGAAGTATCAATTATAGAATTTCTTGCCGGTTACGGGATCGAAGCAGCAGCGCGCAAGAATGCGCCGGGTGTTTATGTTGGCGCGGCCAAAATAGCGGCGCTTGGATTGCGCGTACGAAAGGGATGTTGCTATCATGGCTTAAGCCTTAATATCGATATGGATCTAGCGCCTTTCTCCGGTATCAATCCCTGCGGGCTGGAGGGTCAGGCTGTAACCCAGGTAGCGGATTTTGATATCGCAATCGATGTCGAACAGGCGGGCAGGGAACTCGCCGAACTATTAATTGGTAACATTAGCCCAGGATATAAAGAACCAGGGCTGTCTCTCCCGCCGATCTAATCAGGATTTTCCCAGAACGAAGCTCGCATTACGCACCAACCTAGGTGGGATCAGGTGTTTTATGCTTTCATGCAATTCCGGCAGTTTCGACCAGTGCAGGCCTAGACGATAATGATGTGCCGTGTGGTAACCGAGATTACCTGTCAAAAAGTTAAAGAGTCGGTTGGTGTTGTTGTATGAGGCGTGGAATGCGTTATCAGTATCCAGTCCACTATGATGCTCATAAGTTACCCAGACGGTGAATAGCAGACTGATAACCATTGGCAGCACAAACACGAAAAGCGCTGGTACGGGCCTGAACCAGCAAAGCAGGGCCACGCCCGCTAAGGTGACTAGCGAGTAGAGCAAAAAGTTACGCTGCAGCCGGGGATGTTTCTTGCTAACCAGAAAGCCCCGATAATAAGCCGTGCCGGCAACCCTAAGGGTGTATTCCAGTACACCCATCGTGCTCCCATCCTTTCGCTGCCAACCGCTTTCGTCACGACTCTGGTCCAGAAAATTTTTGTGGTGCCCAAGCACATGGTGCAAAACCCACAAATTTGTGGTCACTCCAGTGTGTAATGCGTAGAAAAATTCGAGAATACGGTTGAGTGGTTTGGCGCGAAACGTAAGTGTGTGCTGGTGATGATGGTTCCAGGCACAAATCAGGCCTTTGGGCATGATCATCAGCAACGTATAACCTGCCAGCCACCAGGCATTATTAACCTGGAAGTAAACCAGGAAGTCGATCACGCTTAACGCGAGCACAAAAAATACCGGAACCCGGTCCGATGCAAATCTGAACATGGATTAGTTACGAAATTGATAAAAAGTACAGGGAGCATAAGCGCCCTGTTTCTGAAAAGCTAGTTAGATTGTAGACCATCATGCCTTTCAAGGGTTTCATTTAGACAAAAAGTAGTAATTGGCCCCCAATCGCACTTACTGGGGCGGACTCTTGTGATGGATTGCATATATGAAAGAGATGTTGTTATTATAGCCTGTGTCTTATTTCGATATGGATTTAAGTCTTTTTACAGGCATCAATTCATCTCGCCTGAAGGAACAGACGATCATCCACAAGGATAGAATTCGGCATTTTAATCGAAGCTGAGCAGGCAGGGTGGGAACTCGCGTGTATATTAATCGGGAACAGCAAACGTGAATAAAAAGAATCAGGTAGTACAGGGCGAAAAGCTCAAGGGTGCCGACAAGGTAGCACGAATCCCGATAAAGGTTGTGCCTTCGAAATTTGTGCAGCGCAAGCCTTCATGGATACGTGCCAGGGCACCGACTGGTGATCGGGTTCGGCAGTTGAAATCCACCTTGCGGGAAAATAATCTTTACACCGTTTGTGAAGAGGCGTCCTGTCCCAACCTGGGGGAATGTTTTTCAAAAGGTACGGCGACTTTTATGATTATGGGCGATATCTGTACCCGTCGCTGCCCGTTTTGCGACGTTGGTCATGGGCGACCCAATCCACTGGATACACATGAGCCGCAGAATTTGGCAAAAACCATACAAAGCATGGGTTTGCGCTACGTGGTAATCACCTCGGTAGATCGCGACGACCTGCGTGATGGCGGCGCGTTACATTTTGTCGATTGCATCAAACATACCCGTCGTTTGAGCCCGCAAATTCAGATCGAGATTCTAATCCCCGATTTCCGTGGCCGAATGGATGTCGCCCTGGAAATTCTGACCCAGGTGCCGCCGGATGTTTTAAATCACAACCTCGAGTCTGTGCCATCGCTGTATAAAAAGATTCGTCCCGGTTCGGACTATCAATGGTCGCTAGATTTGCTGAAAAAATTTAAGCAAATCCATCCCCAGGTACCCACCAAGTCTGGTTTGATGCTGGGCCTGGGGGAAGAGATTTCCGAGGTAGAGCAAGTATTACGCGATATGCGCGATCACGATATCAATATGTTGACGCTTGGACAGTACTTACAACCGAGCCTCGATCATCTGGCGGTCGAGCGTTTTGTCACACCGGATGAATTCGATCAACTTGGTGAATATGCACGTTCCATCGGTTTTGACCAGGTGGCGAGTGGCCCTATGGTACGTTCCTCGTATCACGCTGATCTTCAAGCCGAATCGGTTCTAGGCAACTAAAGTTTTTTAAGTAACTAGTAAGTCAATATCACCTAAGGCCTTAAACAAGCGATGGATTTTACTTTTCTTTTTTTAACCCAATTTTTTAAAGGACTTGTTTTTGTATGGCCGCTTTTAATTTCACTGGGATTATTTATCAGTTTACTTGGGCACATTGTTGGGCGTCTTGAGTCCTGGGATAAATTCGATGCTATTTACTGGGCGTTTATCACCGCAACAACGGTAGGTTACGGAGATATTCGGCCGATAAGTCGTTTATCGAAAGTACTGTCGGTATTTATTGCCCTGAGTGGTATGGTTTTTACCGGTATCATGGTGGCGCTCGCCGTCAATGCGGTAACCGATTCCTATCATATCCTAAAACTGGATACTTGAAGGCGGCGGTTAGATCCTCGGGCTTTTGTTTAAGGAGTCTCTGATCAATTCATGAATCAACATCTGCTAGTTAAAATAAGCCAGCTCTTCGTTGTAAATCTTACGAATAGAGTGACTATTCGCTGCGATTCACGCCTCGATCTGACTTATTTTAACTGCGCATCTGAATGACTCAGAATTAATCAGAGGCTCCTTAATATTGCCTAATCATAAATTGTCGCAATCGGCTGGCGCTTATGCTGGGTACCACGATAAATATCAATTATGCGATTTGCCGCCTTGGTGTCTATTAATTTTCCTTCCAGAAAATCGTCGATTTGATCGTAGCTGAGACCGAGTGCATGTTCGTCCGGCAAAGATGGATTATGGCATTCCAGGTCTGCTGTTGGCGTCTTGTCGACAAGTGCGGCAGGGGCCCCGAGATGGTTTGCCAGGGCCCGGATCTGGCGTTTGTTTAAGCCGAACAGGGGCGCTAGATCGCAGGCGCCGTCGCCATGCTTGGTATAAAAACCGGTGACATTTTCCGCGGAATGATCGGTGCCGATCACCAGGCCGCCGAGTAGTCCGGCTATTTCATACTGGGCGATCATACGCATCCGCGCCTTCACGTTACCCTTGGCGTAATCAACATTTGATTCACCTTCATTGAACAGGCCGCTTTGTGCTAAAGCATCGATCGTAGACTGATGAATTGCATCGCTGCCCGCCTGTACGTTAACGCAGACACGAGCAGTTGGCTGGATAAAATCCAGCGATAACTGTGCATCCGCCTCGTCCGCCTGTTGCCGGTAGGGTAAACGAACCGCGATAAAACGAAAATGACCTGCTTTATGGTTTAATTCATCGACTGCGAGTTGTGCCAGGCGGCCGCCGGTACTCGAATCGACACCGCCGCTAATGCACAGAACCAGGTTTTTTTGGCCCGAATTCAACAATGTTGCTTTAATAAAATCGATGCGTCGTCTGATCTCGAATTCTACATCGATTTCGGGCAATACACGCATTTCGGCAATAATGGATTTTTGATTCATGCTGAACTGGAATTAGGAGAATCGAATAAAGACTATTCTGGCAGATTTTGTATTTTGAGGCGAGTAGCGCTTAGAAGGGTATCGGGTAGCGCCGGTACACCTGCTGAATA
The DNA here is from genome assembly GCA_003645435.1 of Gammaproteobacteria bacterium. Next base: position 4,396 of record QNFD01000132.1, read on the forward strand.
TCTTCCAGGACTTCATCGCTGAGGCTGACATCGGTAGCCCCAATATTAGTTGTCAATTGTTCCATCGTCGTTGCGCCGATAATCGTGGAACATACAAAAGGACGTTGATTGCAGAATGCGATCGCCATTTGCGAGGGATCCAGGCCATGCTTGTTGGCAATTTCGATATAGGCATTTACCGCCAGGGCCGAATTTTCGCTAATTCTACCGTACAGATCCGGGTTTATGGTCATGCGAGAACCGGCAGGTATTCTGCCATCCTGGTATTTGCCGCTGAGCATGCCGCAGGCGAGGGGCGAAAAGGGGAGCAAGACAACTTTTTCGTTATGCGATAGCTCGGCGAGATCGAGGTCGTGACTCCGATACATCAGGCTGTATTCGTTTTGAATCGAAACCACTCGGGGTAAATCGTTAGCCTCGGCAATTTGCAAAAATTGCGAGGTTCCCCAACAGCTTTCATTGGACAGGCCTATTTGCCTTATTTTTCCAGACTCTATCAGTTTGCCCAGTGCTTGAAGTGTTTCCAGAATGTGGCTAAGAGTTTCCTCGCGATTCTGGTTGACGGGGTCGAAGGTCCAGCCCTGGCGGAAATGGTATGAACCCCGGTTGGGCCAGTGTAACTGGTATAAATCGATCCTGTCGGTTTGTAATCTTTTTAAACTGCCCTCGATACTAATACCAATTTTTTTTGGTGATATGGGAATGCCGTCCTGTACCCATTTAAGGCCTTCGCCGGTCACCTTGGAAGCAAGAATTACTCGGTCGCGGTTAGTGGAAGACTTGACCCAGCTACCAATAATTTCCTCTGTGCGTCCCTGGGTTTCTGCCGATATCGGATTAGCCGGATACATTTCAGCCGTATCAATAAAGTTCACACCGTGGTCGAACGCATAGTCCATTTGTCGATGACCTTCCGCCTCGGTGTTTTGAGTACCCCAGGTCATCGAACCCAGACATATCTCACTGACTTCAATATTGCTGTTACCGAGAGTTTTGTATTTCATATGGATAAATTCTGCTATTCGTCGGCCAGGGTGGACAATTCTTTCGCTGCCTTGCGCAGGTGAGGAATGTATTGCTGGGCATCTTCCAGTGTCAGCCTGAATACCGGTGCCTGAAATGCCAGAGAGCTGTAAAATCGTCCCTGGCTATCGGTAATGGGCACGGCCAGCGCAATGATGCCATCAAAAAGTTCTTCGTTGTCGATGGACAGTTGATTTTCGCGTATTGACGTGACCTCTTTTATTAACCCGGCCTTGTCGGTAATGGTTTTTTTTGTCATCGCGGTCAAATCTAGTTTGCTCACTATAGATTCCAGCTTGCCCTTCGGCAAGGTGCTAAGATAAAGCTTGCCGCTTCCCGTGCAATGCAAAGGTACACTGGAACCTATCGGTATTTGCAGACGTAGTACCCATTGAGTTTCGACGCGGTCTGAATAGGTCATTTGCATGCCATCCGGATAAGCAATATTACAGGTTTCGCCTATTTCTTCGGATAGTGATTTCAGAATCGCATGACGCAGTGCGCGAAATCGAGAATGCGTCAGCACACCGACAGCCATATCGTACAGTCTGTTACCTGGCATGTAGCTTTTGCCATTCAGTTTTTTCAGTAAGTACCCCTGAGATTCGAGCGCAGCACACAGTCGATGCGCAGTCGCCTTTGGCAAGTTGAGAGTCTCGTTGATTTCCGTTGCACTAATCGGCTTATCGGAACTGGCGACGGTATCCAGTATATCGAGCACGCGATTAATGGAAGACCCTCGTTCACGCTTCATATTCTAGCTCCGGTCGACCATTGGAGTAGTCCCGGGTTGTGGGGGTAACAATTGTTTTTGCATTTCGAAATCCAGTCGACCTTATCGTTAAATTTTATATGAAAATGAGACTTAAAGTTTCGTTTTAAGCCCTAATGTTATATTTTATCGATCGTTTTGTCGAATTTTGGACCGATTGTCAATTTTAACTGGAGCGTTGCAATATTAAATGAAAACTGACAAAATGAGACTATTAGTTTCATTTTATCGAATAAAGGGTGGCAGAAATAATAATATTTAGGGACTATTGACTGGCTTACTCATATAGCATTCCCAGCAGGCAGCAGTTACGGGATCATCAAAATAGTCGTTCTACGACGCTAATAACCATAAGCAGGAGAGAGACAATGTTAAAACGTATTAACCTAGTAGGCACAGCCTTGGTGGTGCTTGGACTTGTATTTAGTGGCGTGGCAAGCGCCGGCAAGATCACCATCAAGTAGGTTTTGTCGATTTGCGGCATTGAACAAGGGTCGGACCGCCGGCCCAACAAGCTCCGGGGCGCTGCCTTCAGCCTCGCGACGCATACAAATGGCGAAGGCTTTCTTAATTAGAGGAGTAGATATGAACAAACTAACCAAAATTGCTGCCAGTGCAGTAGCCTTGACCCTCATGGCATCGTCTGCCATGGCGGCAAACAAGGTCTTGCGTATCCAGTCGGTGCTATCCACCTCAGCTGACGAAGTCGTTATGTTGAGGGAGTTCGGTAAAGATGTCGCAGCGCTGACTAATGGCTCGCTCACCATCGAAGTTCTGCCAGCAGGCGCTGTTGTTGGACCCCGAGACATCATTGATGCCGTTGACTCCGGTCTGGTTGAAGGTGGTTTTGCCTGGACACATTACTGGGGTGGCAAGCACGTTGCGGCTAACCTGTTCGGCGCGCCTATAGCGGGTGCCGGTGTAGGACTCGATAACATCGCGTTCCTGAGCTGGTTCCAG
>QNFD01000133.1 GCA_003645435.1 Gammaproteobacteria bacterium
ATCATATACGCATTATCGAGGCAATCGAAGATCGTGATCCTTATCACGTTGAACAACTGGTAAGAGACCACGCGCTAGAGCTAGCGAGGCATGTCGAAAAATTTGTCGACTACCTGGATTAAACCAGGCGGCTAAACCCCGCCAACAACCAGGCCCGCGGTTATCAGCCACTGCTGGGCCATCACGGTTCAAAACCGGGCTGTAAGAATATAGAGGTGAATCATGTCAACTGTCGCTGAAAAGAAACCGGTCGCGGATACTGCGAGTGATACGCTGCAGCAAAAAAATAAGGATGGCTCAGTCATATCCGGTGGCCATCTGGTAGCAAAAGCGTTAAAAGCCGAAGGCGTGGATACCATTTTTACCCTCTGCGGTGGCCATATTATTGATATCTACGATGGCTGCCTCGATGAAGGCATAAAAATTGTCGACGTGCGCCACGAACAAACCGCTGCACACGCGGCAGATGGTTATGCCCGTCAAACCGGCAAGCTCGGTTGCGTGGTGACGACGGCCGGGCCCGGCTGCACCAATGCGATAACCGGTATCGCTACCGCGTTTCGCTCCGAGAGCCCAATTCTGCATATCGGCGGACAGAGTTCACTGTCGCAACACAAGATGGGTTCGCTGCAGGATCTGCCGCATGTCGACATCATGAAGCCGATCACCAAATTCGCATCGGGTGTATTTTCGACAGAGCGTATTGCAGATATGATATCGATGGCCGCGCGGGAATGCTTCAATGGTGCCTACGGTCCGTCATATCTTGAAATTCCGAGGGACATTCTGGACCGAGAAATCCCGATCGAGTCTGCCGTTATACCGGAACCTGGTTCATACCGTGCTTCGGTGAAGTCAATCGGTGACCCCGCAGATATCGAAAAACTGGCCGATATACTGGTGAAAGCAAAGCGCCCGGCAGTACTACTAGGTCAGCAGGTATGGTCCTCGCAAGGTCACGAAGCAGCGATTAGTTTCCTGCGTTCACTGGATATCCCCGCTTACATGAATGGCGCCAGCAGAGGCATGCTGCCGCAGGGCGACCCCCACCATTTCGACCGGACGCGAAGCGACGCATTCAAAAATGCCGATGTCATCCTGATTGTTGGAACACCTTTCGATTTCAGGATGGGGTACGGCAAGCGCATTTCAAAAGATGCCACCCTGGTGCAGATCGATCAAAGCTACGCAACCGTTGGTAAGAACCGCGCTATCAGCCTGGGCCTGGTTGGCGATCCTGGTGCGATCCTGGCCGCAGTCGAAGCGGCAGCTTCGGCTCGTATCGATACGGGCGCGCGTAAGGATCGACAGAAATGGATGGCTGAACTGCGTGACATCGAGGCGACCAAGCTGGAAAAATTGATGCCGATGTTTACTACCGATCAAAGTCCTATCCACCCGTACCGGCTCGCTTATGAAATCAACGAATTTCTTGGCGAAGATACCATTTACATCGGTGATGGCGGCGATATTGTTACTATTTCGGCGCAGGCTGTACGCCCGCGTAATCCCGGTCAGTGGATGGACCCGGGCGCACTCGGTTCACTAGGCGTCGGTACCGGTTTTTCGATGGCAGCCAAACTCGCGCACCCGAATAAAGAAGTTATCTGCCTGTACGGCGACGGCGCCTTTGGCATGACTTCATTTGATATGGAAACCGCGCAGCGTTTCAACGCGCCTTACCTCGCCGTGATTGGCAATAATTCGTCAATGAATCAAATCCGCTACGGTCAGCTTGCCAAGTATGGCCAGGAACGGGGTAACGTCGGTAATAAACTCGGCGATGTGCCATTTTCACAATTCGGTCAAATGATCGGCGGTTACGGTGAAGAAGTGCATGAGGCGAAAGAGATACAACCAGCGTTGCTGAGAGCCCGCGAGGCGATTGCCAAAACTGGGAAATGTGCCGTGGTTAACGTCTGGGTCGACCCCAACGAATATGCGCCGGGCACCAAAGCGCAAACCATGTATAAATAAATTTTATTATTAGAGGTAAACTAATGTCTAAAGCACTCGACGGTCTCAGGATTCTGGACTTCACGCACGTCCAGTCAGGACCCACCTGTACGCAGTTACTAGCATGGCTGGGCGCCGATGTTATCAAGGTGGAGCGCCCCGGCGTAGGCGATGCCACGCGTAAGCAACTGGTCGATGTCGAAGGCGCCGACAGCCTGTATTTTACCATGCTCAATCACAACAAGCGTTCGCTGACGCTCAACTCCAAGAATGAAACCGGCAAGCAGGTGCTGGAACGACTGGTGAAGAAATGCGATGTGCTGGTGGAAAATTTTGCCCCCGGTGCGCTCGACCGTATGGGTTTTGGCTGGGAGCGCATCCAGGAGTTAAATCCGCGCATGATTATGGCCTCGGTCAAGGGCTTTGGACCGGGCCCTTACGAAGACTGTAAAGTCTATGAGAATGTCGCTCAATGTGCCGGCGGTGCCGCATCGACTACCGGCTTTCGTGATGGTGTGCCACTGGTAACGGGTGCCCAAATTGGAGATTCCGGAACCGGGCTGCACCTTGCTTTTGGTATTACCGCTGCGCTATTGCAACGCGAGAAAACCGGACGCGGACAACGCGTGCTTGCACCCATGCAGGACTCGGTGCTCAACCTGTGCCGCGTCAAGCTGCGCGATCAGCAACGACTCGATCACGGCCCCCTCACTGAGTACTCGCAATATGGTGAGGGTATTGAATTTGGCGATTCGGTACCGCGTGCCGGCAACGATTCGGGTGGTGGCCAGCCGGGTCGGATTCTCAAGTGCAAAGGCTGGGAAAGCGATCCGAATGCATATACTTATTTCATTACGCAGATGGCAGTATGGCAAAAAATTTGTGACGTTATCGGTAAGCCGGAATGGAAAGAAGACCCCGATTACGCGACGCCCGCGGCTCGATTATCACGACTCAATGAAATATTTGACACCATTGAAGGCTGGACCATGACCAAAACCAAGTACGAGGTCATGGATATCTGTAATCCGCTGGATATACCGGTTGGGCCAATACTGTCGATGAAAGAACTGGCAGAGGAGCCTTCCCTGCGAGAAAGCGGCACAATCGTCGATGTCGAGCATCCGGAGCGTGGCAACTATTTGACGGTTGGCTGCCCGATCAAGTTATCGGATAGCGAAGTCGAGGTATTACGATCGCCATTACTGGGTGAACACACCGATGAGATTCTGGCGGAAGTGCTGGATTACAGTGCCGAAGAAATCGCCGAAATAAGAGAATCAGGCGCGATTTAATCGGACATTGACCAGGAGTTGACATGCGAATAGTTATTCATGGGCAGCAGGCTTTCGGGCGTGCCGTACTGGAGCGCCTGATCGAACGCGAGGAAGACATCGTCGCCGTTTGTACCGCGCCGGACAAGGAAGGGCGGCCACTCGACCCATTGAAAGAACTGGCCCTCGAACACGGGTTAGCGGTGCATCAACCCGAGTCATGGAAGACGCCCGAGGCACTAACGCTGATGCAATCCTTCGACGCCGATATCTGCATCATGGCCTATGTCTTGTTGTTGGTGCCGCAACCGGTTCTCGACGCGCCCAGACTCGGTTCGTTTCAGTACCACCCATCGTTGTTACCCCTGCATCGCGGACCTTCTTCAATTAACTGGCCCATTGCGATGGGAGCGACACGCACTGGGCTTAGCATATTCTGGCCAAATGAAGGCCTCGATGAAGGTCCCGTATTAATGCAGAAAGAATGCGAAATAGGGCCGGATGAAACCCTGGGTGATATCTACTTCAACAAGTTATACCCGATGGGTGTCGATGCGATGATCGAATCGCTCGACCTGGTTAAAGCGGGCACCGCTCCCAAACAGGTACAAAATCTCGATGAGGGTAGTTACGAATCCTGGTTTGGAAAAGCGCAGGCTGAAATCGACTGGAGTAAGTCTGCCGCCGAAGTTTACAACACGATTCGCGCCGCCAACCCGCAACCCGGTGCCTGGACAAGCGCCAATGGCGCCACGGTTCAGATCTACGATAGTCAGTACATCGAAAGCGTTTCCGGAGATGCGGGAGTAGTGGCAGAGGTGAATGATGATGGCATTCTGGTCGCCGCGGGTGACGGTGACGGTGTGCTGATTTCAAGGGTACGTCCAGCGGGAGAAGGTAAGATCAGTGCCGCGGAGTTTGCCGCATCGGGTGGGATCAAGGTTGGTGATCAATTGGGGTGAGAATTAATAGGGGTCAGAACCCAATGGCACTTACTTTAAGGGTAAAATCACTATAAACCAACAGCATCGTCATCCCGGGCATGACCCGGGATCCAGTAAATTGGTTACTTACGGCGACCCTGGATCCCGGCTCGGGGGCCGGGATGACGGTAATTCTGGGCTTAAGTAAGTGCCATTTGGATCGGAGCCTAGGCTCTGACCCCTATTAATTCAAAAATCAGAGGAATTTAGCGAAATGAAAGTATGTGTAGTTGGCGCTGGTGCAATCGGCGGTTTTATAGGAGTCAAGATTGCCCAACAGGGGCATGAAGTCTCACTCATTGCACGCGGTCCGCACCTGGCAGCGATAAAGGAAAAGGGCCTGACCCTGCGCCAAAACGGCGAAGAAACCTGCGTTCGAGATGTGTTTGCCACCGATGATATGACCGAATGCGGTCAGCAGGATGTTGTTCTGCTTGCCCTCAAGGCCCATCAGATAGTACCCGTCGTCGACGATTTGAAAACCCTGTTGGGCCCCGATACCGTGATGGTTGCATTACAAAACGGTATTCCCTGGTGGTATTTCCAGGGTAACGGTGGTGAATACGAGAATCGTATCGTCGAAACCGTGGATCCGGGTGGAATACTGGCTAACAGCATTGACCCGAAGTGCATCATTGGCTGTATCGCCTATCCGGCCGCTACGATTGCCGAGCCAGGCGTTATTCAACACGTCGAAGGCGAGCGCTTTCCGGTTGGCGAACTCGATAACAGTGAATCGGATCGGCTCAATATGGTGTCTGAATTGTTTACCGAAGCTGGTTTCAAATCTCGTGTTTTGACCGATATTCGTTCAGAAATCTGGTTAAAGCTGTGGGGTAACCTGACCTTTAATCCGATTAGCGCCTTAAGCCATTCAACCCTGGTCGATATCTGCCAGTACCCAAAGACACGCGAACTCGCCACCACGATGATGACCGAAGCACAACAGATTGCCGAGCGTCTTGGCGCATCATTTCGGGTAACCATCGAGAGACGCATCGACGGCGCCGAGAGTGTTGGCAAGCACAAGACTTCAATGCTACAGGATGTTGAAGCCGGTAAGCCGCTTGAGATCGATGGTATGCTCGGTGTCGTCATCGAACTTGGCGAAATGACGGGTGTCGACACGCCTGCGTTAAAAGCGCTTTATGCCTGTGTGAGCCTGCTCAACAAGAAAATCCAGGATGAATCGGTTTACATAAAGGAGCGTCCGCTCGGACAGTAGTAGATCGGACCAAAGTTCGCCGGACAGCAACGAAGCGGGTTCTAAATTAATTCTTCGGTTTTATCCGTTTCAAAAACTCCCATAAGGGTATCGCGGTCAGGCCTCCGACGACACCCGAAGCATAATCGGGCAGTCCAAAACCGAACAGTGAACGTGATAGGAGGCCAATCGTGAAACTGACCACGAGCATCGCTGCCAGGGTTATTAATAATCGCTGCCAAAATGGCATGTTGTCACCTCTCAGTTGCGGTTACGGATTTAAATCCAGAGTACCGATATTTTTTTCCCGGAACTCCCGGTAATCAAAGAAATAATGTACCTGTCTATCTACCCGGCAAAGCATTCGCTTCAGAGTGTGTGCATCAGGGACGCTCTTTCTCTATTATCAGGCTACGATAAATCAGGTTCAATGTGATGACAATAGAAGATTCAGACGACGGGGAAGCAGGTCCCTGGAACCCCGATATCAAATCGATATTGCCGGCGAAGTACCTGCCGCTGTCAACCATGTTCCGGCCCGAAAATGTATTCACCAGTATTGAGACCGCCACCGAGTTAAGCGACTTCACCGGCCTCCCGATTCAGCAACTCATCTGTTTTCGACCCGAACGGCTGGTCGTGCACGAACTCTTGATTCGCGTTTCTGCCGATATTTTTGTTTCTGACGGTACAAAATATGAGGATCTGGGTGTCAATTACCGAAACATTGTAGGCGTTATTTTGCGGGAATATATCGAGCCGCATATGGCGCAAATTGTAACGCGCTTCGATGCGCTTAGTGCGCAAGTTGATGGCATGGTTGAAACCGAACTGGCAACTAGCCTTTTCGCGGAGATGGTCAGGGTCGAGCAAATACAAAGCCCATCGGGATTGGCCAGGTTCTTTAAACCTAGAGCAAAGAAAAAGAAAGCAGTCCAGTCCGAGTCGCCTGAAATTCGACAGCAACGTTTTCTTTCTAGTTGGCAACAAAAAGCTGATTCATCTGACGACCCGCTGGACGCCGCTGTGTACAGGATGTTAGCGAAAGTTACGAATGCGATAATCGTCAAACATGGGCGCCTACTGGGTGACAAATCCCTGTTGGCCAGGCTGGTTTGCGGGCTTGTCTGCAATGAACGGGGTAGTGAAATAATCGGTGATTTAATTGCGCCCTATATTCAGCAGGCTGCGGTGCAAGAGGCTTACCCAGTACTGCCGGCGCAAAGAGAACCCGTTGTTATTAATATCAAGGGTGCTTCGGCCGCGGGAAAAAGTACCATGCGTCCTTTGCAACACAGGCAAACCGAGATACTGGGGCTGAACTGGCATGACTTCGCCCTGATCAGCCCGGATATATGGCGTAAGTATCTACTCGATTATGACTCTCTCGGCCCGGCATACAAATATGCCGGCACGCTCGCGGGAGACGAAATCCCGATTATCGATGCGAAGCTTGATTGTTATATTGGCGATAAGAACAGACAGGGGCGAGTATCCCATTTACTGATTGATCGATTCAGGTTTGACAGTTTCGCCCCGGGGCACGATACCGAGGAAGGTAGTAATCTGCTCACGCGCTTTGGTCATA
>QNFD01000134.1 GCA_003645435.1 Gammaproteobacteria bacterium
GAAATGAGTTTAGAACATATGCTTCTTGTTTACGAGTTTGTTCACCAGAATTAAATAATTTTATTGTAAAAACAAGCCAGGCCTGAAAGTTGTACCACTTTTAATTCATCATCGAAAGGTATTGTAGAGCTGACTCATTATTGACCAGCAGCTGTTGATTCATGAATTGATCAGAGGCTCCCTAATTAACTTCTCATTGTGATCGTCAAAAAAATGATTGGCGCCTTCAATTTCAATTTACACCTAATCACGACCGGTTACCGAATGTGCCAATAAAACTTACTGACAAAACAGGAAAGACAGGTATTTACCCTGGCATCACAGGTGGCTGCATACCCCAATCTTCCGCACACCAAAACAACGAAGATATTCCTTGATGTATAGACTATAACTAAATGATTAATAAAGTAGTTTAAAAGCCTGAATTGGGGATTGAGTGAGAAAGCTTAACTGGAAAAGTGATTGGTTTATCGGGCTGGTGATAACCATCATGTTTCTGATCTTTGCAGAAACAGCGATATTTGAATCACTGGATAGCCAGGCATACAATCATGGTGTCGGTTTTTCTCCGGATAAAAAGGCCAATGACGATATCGTTGTCGTTGCCATCGACGATAAATCCATACAGGCTCTTGGTGCCTGGCCCTGGTCGCGTAGTGTGCTTGCCAGGGCGACACGGCTGCTCGCCAAGGCGACCCCCCAGGTAATCGGTTTCACTGTGCCGTTTGACGTGCGACAGGGTAAAACCGGCCAGTCTTCGCTCGCGGCGCTCAGGAAGACCCTGAAAAAGGAGTCAAAGCTGAGTACGGGTGTAAACAAGGCGCTGAAGCGTACCGAGACGATCCTGAATGGTGATAAAACCCTGGCTGCCAGCTTCGATTCAGCGGGACGCATCGTGTTGGCAATGCCATATATCACGGTAAATGGTCCGCTTAGGGATATGCCAGAGCCGTTACCCTCGTATATGCGGTTATTCACCCTGTCCAATGTTTCCTTCAACCACGAATCAAATGGCATGGGCCTCAAATGGTTACAACCGGATTTCACCAGGGTAAAAGAATTATTTCCTCCTATCGCGCTGCTTGCTGGGCAGACGGACGGAATTGGCGTGGTCAGTTCTGAGGCTAACTTTACACCCGAACCTTTGATTGTGCGTTACGGACCGGATTTCCTGCCATCATTTCCATTAATGCTTGCCGCCCGCAGCAAGGGAATTTCGGTACAGTATGTTGTCTCTAGAGGGGGTGACAAACCGATGCTTGGCGGTCAGTCGCTGAATACCGACCGCGATTTTAATATATACCCGCGCTTTTACGAAGATAAGAATGGGAAGTCGGCATTTAAGGTTTACTCTTTCATCGACCTGCTGAATGGAAGCATTGCGCTATCGGAGTTTCGTCAAAAGACAATCCTGGTTGGTTTAACCTCGCCGCATTTGGCGCGGCAACAGATAACACCAGGCGGGCAATCGATATCGCTAACCCTGGCGGCGGCCCATAGTGTTTCGAGCATTCTAAACGGAGACCTCTACCAGTTGCCCCATTGGGCGGGCTGGGCGCAAAGAGGTCTTATCGTTTTAATCGGGTTGTACCTGATGTTTTTGATGGGCCGATTTCGAATTATGACAGGCTTGTTTGTGAGCCTGTTTTTATTGTTAATGATCTTTAATGTGCATTTTGTATTGATTGGCTTGAAATCGATCTGGGTGCCAATGATGTCTGCGGCCGTGTTGTTAGTGGTCGGTCACCTGATTCTCAGCTCGCGTCATTTCTTTAATACCGGTTCGCAACACCTGGAGGGCCAGTTATCGGATGCCTATAAGGAGCTGGGTCAGTCACTGCAAACACAGGGGCATTTCGACCAGGCATTTGAAAAGTATTCCAGTTGCAATGTGGACAAATCGCTTTTACGTCAACTCTATAACCTCGGCCTCGACTACGAGCGCAAGCGCCAGTTCAACAAGGCCGTGTCAGTATTCAAATTTATCGTAAATCACGACGACGCATACAATGATGCTGTCGAGCGTATCGAGAAAAACGAAAACGCCGCTAATACGGTGCATATCTCTGGGGCGTCGGTCGCTAGTTCCGGAATCACCCTGGTCAGCACTAAGGAAGGCGTGGAAAAACCCAAGCTCGGGCGTTACGTGATCGATAAAGAGCTTGGGCGTGGCGCAATGGGTGTGGTTTATCTCGGGCACGATGAAAAGATCGGGCGCACCGTGGCGATAAAAACTCTATCGATATCAGATGATATCGAAGATGCACATCGTGAAGACGTAAAAGCCCGATTTTTCCGCGAGGCCGAGGCGGCTGGCCGGCTCAATCATCCCTGTATTGTCACGGTTTACGATGTTGGCGAAGAGCAGGACCTGGCTTTTATCGCGATGGATTATCTCAAGGGTAGTGATTTATCGGCTTACACCAGTGAAGAAAAGCTGTTGCCTGTCACCCGGGTCTTCAAAATAATCATGAGCGTTGCCCTCGCACTCGACTATGCCCATCAGAAACACGTGGTACACCGCGACATCAAACCGGCGAATATTATCTACGATGAAGTGACCAACACCACCAAGCTCACCGACTTTGGTGTTGCCTGCTTAACCGATGCGAGTAAAACCAAAACCGGCACCGTTATCGGCAGCCCGATTTATATGTCACCCGAACAGTTGATCGGTAAGGAAATTGATGGCCGCGCGGATATATTTTCACTGGGTGTCACTTTTTACCAGATGTTAACCGGCTCTTTGCCGTTCAATGGCGATTCGATGGCCAACCTGATGTATAACATCGCCAATGAAAAACACCCGGATGTGCGTAGATTCAGAATGGATTTACCCCCCTGCGTCGGCACCATTATCGACAAGGCCCTGGAGAAGGACGTGAAGCAGCGGTTTCAATCGGGCCGGGAAATGGCAATCATGATGAAAGCCTGCTTCGAACAGGCGAAAGACGTTTAAGGCGATAGGTTTTTACACGATGACAGGATGGTGTAGAAATTGTCCTTTATTTCGCTGTTTCCGATCTATTTTCCTTCCTCATACCTTTTGAGGGTGTCATAAAAGACTGTAGGATGGGTGCAACCCATCATCCTGGTTTTGTGACCGTATTATGTCTGGGAACCCTTTTTTGATGGGTTGCACCCATCCTACGCACCTGACGTAGAATCGGGTATTTTAGGTCTCTATAAATTCTGAAATTTCATAACAGTCATCAAGCCGGTTGTCACCCGGGTAGAGGCAACTGTATGATTGGGAACCAATTACAACCCTTAGGCTCTTAATCAGGCATGGACCTGTCAGACGATAAGATCCCGGCAGCAATGCCGTCAATCGATAGCGATTCGGAGTCGGGTTCGGTTCCGGTGATCGAATTTCTATCGGGCCGACACCGGGGCACTCACCAGCAAATCGCCGAGCAAACGGTATTCCTGACGATAAACGAGCTTGGTGGAATATCGATTATCCCCGCTTCGGAAGCTATCGAAGACGAAGAATATCCCATTCGGCTAGATCGGTCTGGTGATACTTACGATCTCGAAGTACAACCACTCTTTAACGTCTGGATAAATGGTAAAAACGTATTAAAACACACGCTGCTATCAGGCGAACTACTGGAAATTGGCCGTAACGGCCCCATGTTGCGCTATCGAATCTATAAAGCAGGTGAGGTTCCAAGCCGAACCGCGGCGAACGCATTCACTGACTGTATGGATTGCGCACGCTATTCAGATGGTTCGTTCGTCAGACGCACCGGGCGGCTGGTGTCGGAAATGGCCAGTGAGCTGGTTGTTCGCACCACGGTCTGGTTCCGCATCACGGTTGTCATCCTGCTGGCCGTGCTGGCGGTTAGCATGGTCTACCTGTCATGGCAAAGTCGGGATCTAGAGGCGCGTCTGGAACAGGAATCCAGTTTCACCCAGGGAATTTCAGAGCTTTTGCAGCGCACCCAAAGAAATGCTATTAGCAGTGAAGACCTGGACAATTTACGGACCCAACTGGAGAAACGCGTCGACGCCCTCGAGGCGCGATCGGTAGCTGCCCGCAGGGTCATTGCTGAAGCATCAAAATCAATCGTCTTCCTGCAGGGTAGCTACAGCTATTTTGACAAGGAGAGCAACCTGCCTCTGCGCTATGTCGGACTTGACCCAGCTGGTCGGCCTTATAGCACCCTACTGGGTCCTGCGGTAACCCTCGAAGGAGACGGTCCGGTTGTTGAGTTGCAATATACGGGCACTGCGTTTGTGGTAGGCCGCCAGGATATTTTGATTACCAACCGACACGTGGCAGTACCCTGGGAAAATGACTCCACCCATGAGCAATTTGAAGCGATGGGGCTGACCCCAAAATTCGAACGCTTCATAGGCTATCTGCCCGGTGTGGAAAAATCTTTCGATGTAGAGCTTATTGCCGCCAGTGACGGTGCCGATGTCGCCGTGTTGCGCTGCGCTGAAGCGCCGCCGGAAGTTCGTCCACTGACTACCGGATCAATTCCCACTCACCCCGGTGATGAGGTTATCGTTATGGGTTACCCGACAGGCGTACGCGCGATGCTGGCGCGTACCGATACAAAATTCCTCGACGAAATTCGCGAACAGGGAGATCTGGATTTCTGGACGGTAGTAGAACATCTTTCCAAATCCGGTCTCATTACACCGCTTGCAACCCGTGGTATTGTCGGCCAGGTAACCCCGGACGCGGTGGTTTACGATGCAGATACTACACACGGAGGTAGCGGTGGTCCGGTACTTAACATGCGTGGTGAAGTGATTGCGGTCAACATGGCTATCTTGCCGGAGTTCGGCGGCTCGAATATCGGCGTGCCAATAGCGCGCATCCTGCCGGTGCTGAATCAATCATTGGAATTAATAAAGTCGCAGTAATTTCAGTTCAAACGGAATTATCAGCATGATTTTCAGGTAGAAGAGTAGGTCCGATCGATCAGACCTACTCGTTGACTTTCCAGGCATCGCCGTATCAATCGGCACTGGCGATTGTTAAGGGGCGTAGTTCGAACCATATCGTCGGCTATAACGCACTCAGCAATGCCATTATCAAGTTACGCAAGGCACTCGGTGACAAGGCGGCTATTGTCTCCATTTAATTTTTGCATAGTAAGCGATATGGTCGGAGGCGCCGTGATGTTCGTCGGTGACCAGTGCCGCATCCAGGACTTTAAAGTATTTCGGATGTACAAAGATATAATCAATGCGCATACCCGACGGTGAATTCCAGGTTCCCATCATCTGTCCCGGTTTTCGTGGCTCGGCACTATCGATGAAACCCACTTCCCGGGTAATGAGCGAGGTCCGCGGATCCAGTGGTAGCATATTGAAGTCGCCGATAAGAACTGTCGGTCGAGGATTCAGGTCGATATGGTTGAGTATTTTTTTGATCGACCTGTCGTCATCTAACCTGTGATCAGTATGTACGCTTATGAACGCGGTAGGTGTGCCTTTGGTTAAAACAATTGCGGTCACGATACTCCGGTTATGCCCAGCGCTCCCCCCAATCGCGGTAGTTTGGGATTCCAGGATCCGAAACCTGGAAAGTACCGCATTTCCCCACCAGTGACCGTAACCGCTGGAGTTGTGTGCGCTATATGCGTAGTTCATGTTAAGCGCCCTGGCTATTTCTCCCGCTTGACTACTGCTGACTTCTTGCAGGCCAACCACATCCGGATCTGCCGAGCGTATCGCCGAGATGACAGGGTCGAGCTTCTTGGGGCAGCCCTTGAAGAAGGCGCTGCTGGCGTTGCCCCACTGCTCCCTGCCACATCCGTGACGGATATTGAAGGACATCACGGTGAGAGTTTTCTGGAAATTAGGTGTGTCCGCGACCGGGCGTATGTTCTGGACGTTACTGCAACCGGAGATGGTCCAGGCCAGGAGTGCCAGGATGGTGAAACTGTTAAAGAGCCACGCAACCCTGCGAACTGCCGGGCCATGACCTCGACCAGAAGTTCGCAGTGAAGTAAATTGATGTGGATACATTGGCTCGTCCCTGAGAGTACCGGGCGGCTATTTAATACAATTTAGACGCCTCTTTGCCCACCAGCTTGTGGATGGCCTCGGTGGGATGAATGCCGTCCCAGAACAGATAAGTTTTAGGCTTTTTGCATTTCGAGCCGCTTTTCACGTAGAAGTTGAGGCAGGGGGATACTGCATTGCTTATGCCAAAATCTTCGGGAGAATCGACAACATTGTTTATGATCGCATACAGGCTAAGGTGATTGATCGAAATACCCGGCAGCATTTTCAAATTTTCGAGCCCGAGATTTAGTCCGTCGTTATAGGCGGTTACCAGCAATCCGGCAACAAAAGCAGCACCGGGGCCCGCCAACTTTATCGCGGGGGTATGACTGAGATTGGGTACATCAACCACGAGGAAATGGCGTGCGCCACTCTGGTACAGACTATTGATCATACCGAGTGTTGTCACCACCGCAGAATGGATGATCAACTCGGCTTCCTGCGGGGAGGGGGCCAATGGGTTAAACACTTCCAGAGCATCGCGAACATCGTTACCACCGAATTGAATAACATAAAGCGCTTTTTTATCGGCCTTGCGATGCCTGGCAAAATAAAGACCTAACTGATCAGTGGCCGAGGGTACCAACGACGCGCTGCCCGGACGTGCACGTGCCCCGCCAAAAGCGTAGTTGCCATTTTTCTTCGGCGACTCTAAAACCGGATTTCCGGCTTTTTTCGCATGCATTTTCTTTGCAAATTCCTGGGCCCAGGTTTTTCCATTGCTGAAAGTGAACTGATGATGGCGACTTTTATAGGGTGCCGATGGTATCAGTTCGTAAGGAGGTTTGGATGTCTCCCCGGTAAGAGCATAAACATTGCCAGGATCGGATAAACTGTCGCCAAAAATATAGATTTTGTGAAAATCATTTTTCTTGGCCCAGGCACCACCGCTTGTTCCCAGTGTTATTATTACAATCAAGATTGATATGTACTTGCATCTGTTTGCATAA
>QNFD01000135.1 GCA_003645435.1 Gammaproteobacteria bacterium
AGTATCGGCATCGCGTGCTATCCCGATGACTCTGAAGATGCGGAAGATATTATCAATAAGGCCGATCAGGCCCTGTATGAAAGTAAACGTAAGGGTAAAAATACAGTTACTCACTAATCCGGCCCTGTGAAAGAGCCTGGTATCATTTTTCATGCTTCCAAGTTAATCGATACCCTGTCATCATGTAATTATGAAACGACTGCTCGCACTGTCTGTTGTTTTATTATCAATAATGGTTGGCACTCCTGTACTATCTGCTGATTTCGCAAAGGGTCTTGATGCCTACCGGATGGGCGACTATGCGACTGCATTTGAAGAATGGATACCGCTCGCCGAGCAGGGGAATGCTTCCGCGCAGTACAATCTGGGCGTGATGTACAGAAATGGGGACGACGTCAACCAGGATTACGATTCCGCTGTTAACTGGTACATTCTTGCTGCTGAACAGGGGCATGACGCTGCCCAGTTCAAACTGGGATTAATGTATGACATGGGAATCGGTGTAAATCGCAATATCAGCACTGCCGTCATGTGGTACACACTCGCCGCTGAACAGGGAAATAGCAGCGCCCGGTACAGGCTCGATTCCATGAGCCTTGAAGCAAAAGCCGAAAATTAAAGCGCAGGCAAACGCTCTATCGCTGACAGATAAACAAACGTATGAGGATCGGCGGAGCAATGAAAAATCTGTTTGCGGTCACACTTGGATTTATCCTGATAATGCCCGCCTGTGCAAGTGAACAAATAACTCGCTACCGTGGTCAATACAGCTTCGGCCATGAAGTTAATAGTTTCTGCCCCGAAATCAATTCACAATGTTACTGGTTAAGTCCGGATACTACCCAACAACAGCGCGAACAGCTAAAACAACTGGTAGAGAAGAATACCGATAAGCCCTACGAGGCTATCTGCGTGGTGGTAGAAGGCCAGATCAATCGGGACCCCGCGGCAAAAGCGGGAATTGGTTTTGCTGCCGACTATGATGGACTGTTCACTGTGTCCAAACTCTACGGATTGTGCGATAAACCCAGGGTTGTTACCGAGGGCGACCTGCAGCATCATCGCTGGGTGCTGGAAAGTATCAATGGTGAAAAAATTGATCCTGTAAAACTGGGCAATCAAATTCCGGAACTGGAAATTGCTGAGCAAATGATGGCATCGGGTAATTCTGGCTGTAACAGATTTTTTGGCAAAGCGGAATTGCGCGAAAACCGCTTTATTATAGAAAAGGCCGCAACAACACGCATGATGTGCCCGCCCGCGCAAAATGAGATGGAGAGACTATTCCTGCAGCTATTGGGCCAGGAGTCAACCATAACAATAGATACCGACAGGAACCTGTTTTTAGAAACCAATGAAACCCGGTTCAGGTTCCGCATCGAAGATTGGGTTCAATGAGATCGCAGATTCGAATGACTTGCCTCAGGATTGGTATAAAACCTCAATTTCAAAATCGTCGCCGCGTATACTCGCCGGGGACGCGAAAAACTCATAAACGGCATCATCTCTGGGTGATGGCATAATCTTATAGAAAGCAGTGGTGCTGTATTCCAACGGCATAAAGAAATTATTTGGATCGCGCTGCCAGATTTCGATCTCGAGCAACAATGGCAATTTGCTGTCGTATGCTTCACTCGCAAACTTGTCGAGAGTCGATATATCCGCAACCGGTCTGTACTCGCCTTTTATAACCACTCCGGTTACCGCGTTGACCGTGATTTGTACCGGCGTCATCATCGATCCACGCATTCCCACCAGGGATTGCGAACTGGTGATATAACCCAGATGCGCTGGTCCAAGGCCGAAAATTTTAGTTATCACCGGACTTTTAAACTGGCCGCGCTCGCCTTCATGCTCGGACCACATCTCAATCCCCATACCGAGTAAACCCGTATAGTCTTCGGCATTCTCCTCTGGTATCTGAATTTGGGCCCAGCCATCGGCCAGGGTCACACTGACAACCTGGGGACTGCCATCACGAATGAGGGAAAAATCTACCACGTCGTTCGGTTTCTTACTGCCGATCAGGCGCTTAACCTGGGAGGGATTTATCACCGCATCGTCATTAATTTTATAAACGATATCTCTCGCGATTAACTTGCTTGCGCTCGGACCATCCTCCGGCGTGCGCGTGATGTTAACCGCACCGTAACCATCCGGTACCTGGAACATGGCCGCCTCTTCCACAGTGAGACCGGCGATAATATCGTTTATTCCGGCATCGCCCCAACTTGGCGGACCCTTACGCAAAGCAGCAACCTGATCACGAACAGTATTGATTGGTAACGCGTAACCTATACCTACATTATTACCGGAACGGGTCGCGGCTATAGCGGTAGTCATGCCAATCACGACCCCATCTCGATTGAACAACGCACCACCGGAATTACCCGGATTTACTGCTGCATCTGTCTGTAAATAGGCCGCCGGACCAGCGAGATAGCGTGATGTGTGTGAGACTATCCCGCGGCTGACCGAGTCTGGATTTTTCCCGAACGGGTTGCAAACGACATAAGTTTCATTGCCTACCCTCGCCTGCTGCGAATTACCGATGCGAGCCGCCGACATTCCTTCACAGCTTTCCATCTGCAAGATTGCGACATCGATATAGGGTGTGGAATTGACCAGTTTTGCGATTATGCCATGCGATTTTTTCCAGTCCCTGGGAAACACTTCGATGACAGCGGCATTTTCAATTACGTGGTGGTTGGTCCATACTTCACAGGTAGCGGCGGATACCAAAAATCCGGAACCCGAACCGGGCGCCCAGACGGAATCGCCGTATTTGTCAGTACTGACATGAGAGATTGTACGAATAGAGACTGAAACATCGAGCATAGCCCCTGTGTCGACGGAAGCGCGTTGCTGGTAGCCGTAGAAAGCGATTGGCGATAGTATCGCCAGCAGTAAAAACGCTTTTGCTGTCCAGTTAAAGTTGTATGTCTTCATACCAACCTCGCTTTCTATTTCTGTGTTTCCGGGACTACGGGTGTTGTTTCGTCTCCTGTAAATAATGTGTCATTCTCGATATCCTGTTTCTGGTCACTCAGATCCGGTTTATTACCGGCTTCGGTGAGCTGTTCCAACAACTACGATTGCTTCTATTCAGCTAGAAATTGAGTCATATGACAAAAATCCGCTTACTAAAAATATAGAATGAATACAAGGGCTAAGCCGCGTTAGCCGACAAGTGGTAGTAAAATAGAGATGAACGGACCAAGTTCCTGAAACTTCTAAATTTATTGATAACCAGGCTCTTGAGAGCGTGACTATCTCTGATTAACGCGGGTTAAATTTGATTTTTTTATTTTTGAACCCATCTACTCTGCTGAAACAGGAGCAATATTCTGAAAGCATAGTTTGTTGATCCATATCAGGTTGTATCCTTCAAGGCGCTTTATAGTACCAACCGGCAGGCAGCTCGAAGGGGACTCAATCCGTGGTCTCCCGGGTGTTTTTTCGAGGTACCTGGTAATCGTAGATATTTCGTTGCGGAAATAAATCGGACGAACAAATTTTAGAGCAAGATAGATTATGGAATTTAGAGATTACTACGAAGTACTGGGTGTCGCTCGTGACGCAACACAACCTGATATCAAGCGCGCCTATCGAAAACTTGCAAGTAAGTATCATCCGGATGTCAGTAAAGAAGCGGATTCGGAAGCAAAATTCAAGGAAGTCGGCGAGGCCTACGAAGTTCTCAAAGACACAGAAAAACGCGCAGCCTATGATCAATTAGGTAGTCAGTGGAAGGCAGGACAGGATTTTCGCCCGCCCCCGGACTGGGACGCCGGATTTGAATATAGCCAGGGATCCGAATCAGCAGATCCGAATTTCAGTGACTTTTTTGAATCCATATTCGGTCATGGCCAACACGGCTTTGACCGGCAAGGTGCAGGTTTTCAATCCCGTGGTCAGGATCATCATGCGCATGTGTACATTGCCCTCGAAGACGCCTACCAGGGTGCAACCCGAGGAATTACCCTGCATGCACCCGAAATCGATACCAAAGGCAGGGTCAGTACCCGCGAACGTACCCTGAGCGTAAAAATTCCACGAGGCGTACGTCAGGGTCAGCATATTCGTCTCGCGGGACAGGGTATGCCTGGCCATGGAGGTGCACCGAATGGGGATCTATACCTGGAGATAGGCTTCAATCCCCATAAATTGTACCGTGTCGATGGTCGTGACATTTATCTGGATTTACCGGTCGCCCCCTGGGAGGCCGCGTTGGGTGCAAAACTTAAGGTACCGACACCGAGCGGTGCAGTGAACCTGAATATTCCAGCAGGTTCACAAACCGGTAAAAAACTACGCTTAAAGGCAAAAGGAATCCCTGGCAAACCGGCCGGTGATTTGTTTGTAATACTACGTGTGGTACTGCCGGAAGCTAAAACCGAGTCCGCACGTAAGCTTTATCACGACATGGAAGAACAGTCAGATTTTAATCCTCGCGCCAGCATGGGAGTCTGAAATGGTATCGAAACAAGTCAATATAACACTATCTGGTGTAATTCTGGACGAACGCTCGGAAGTTACCCTGGATGAATTATGCCAGGCCTGCCGAGTCGACCAGTCGGTGATAATGGCGCTAGTTGAAGAAGGCATTGTCGAACCTGTGGCCGGGACCCTGCGACCGTGTCGATTTAGCGGAACCACGCTGCCGCAGGTAGTACGAGCGCTAAGACTTCAACGAGACCTGGAACTTAACCTTGCCGGCGTGGCCTTTGCACTCGAACTTATTGACGAAATCGAGAGTCTGCGGAAACGTTTGCAGAGAATAGATTTATAGAAGGAGATTTATTGTGAGTGACTCTATCAATATTACCTGTCCGCATTGTTCGGCAAAAAACCGTCTGTCAGAAAACCGACTCGACGATAAACCGATCTGTGGTCAGTGTAAAAAAGAATTATTCGATGCCAGGCCTGCTGATCTCAACAAAACCGCGTTTGATCGAAATCTGACCCATAACAGTATCCCGGTAGTGGTTGATTTCTGGGCCTCATGGTGTGGCCCCTGCAAGATGATGGCCCCTGCCTTTGCACAGGCTGCAGCAGAGCTTGAACCCCATGCTCGTCTGGTAAAATTAAACACCGAACTCGAAGGCGAAGTCGCTGGCCGATACGGTATACGTTCTATTCCCACTATGATTATATTTAAGGACGGCAAAGAGGTTCAACGACAATCCGGGGCGATGGGCGCACCGGCAATTGTTAATTGGGTGCGGTCGGCAGCAGGCTGAATAATTATCTGAAAAGCAGAACTAAATCGATCGTTTCGATCTGGTCTTTGTTAGCGTATTTCTGACGAAGTTGTTCTGCATAATTTTTAATTATTTCTGTATCCTCGAAATCCGCCATAGACAGGAATAATTCAATCCTGATCTTTCCTCGCAGATAATGCAAGGTCGTACGTTGAATCGGAATATCACAAATTTCCGACCAGTGTTTTCTCAGCCCCGGCATCAATTCGCTACGCAAAGGCAGGTAGTTCGGAGGTTCTTCCTGGTCCTCTTCGGTATCGATATGAACGGTAACATCGGTAGGTTCATCGAGTTGTTTGGTTAGCACCCGCTCAACTTCCTCACTGATTCGATGCCCTTCGGAAACACTGACATCAGGCGCCACTATGACGTGCACATCGGCAAATACCTGGTGCCCCATGCGGCGTGTCCTTAGCTGGTGTACATCCTTTACATCCTCAACAGATAACATCGTGTTACGCATGCTATCCAGATGTTTTTTATCGAGGCCGGTGTCGATCAATTCATGTACGCTGTCCTTTCCCAGGCGCCAGCCAACATGGATGATCATCGCTCCAACTGCAACCGCGGCTAACGCGTCAAGGTAGTCGACGCCTATCATCGTGCCGCCTATACCGATCAAAACCACCACCGAAGATAATGCGTCAGAACGACTATGCCAGGCGTTGGCTTTCAATAGTTTGGACTGAATCCGGTGCGCAACACGCATGGTGAACTGGTAGATCCACTCTTTCGCAATAATCGAAAGGAAAGCCACTGCAAGCGTGGCGTAGCTCGGAGCCATCAGAGTTTCCGGTGATACCAGGCGGTTTACAGCGTTATAAGCTATACCCAGCCCGACCATGATCAAAGCAAGCCCCAATAATACTGTCGCTATTGTCTGGATGCGTTCATGACCGTACGGGTGTTCTGCATCTGCTTCCTGGGTACCATGCCTGGCTGCCCAGACAACCAGTACGTCCGTGGCTAAATCGGACAGGGAGTGAACACCATCGGCAACGAGGCCATGGGAGTGACCAAAAAAACCGAAAATGATCTTCGCAATACCCAGGACCAGGTCAATAACCGCACCGATAACGGTAACTCTTCTGATTTCCAGGTAACGATGATTATTTTGATCTTTTTGCATTATCGATTTTGATATTGATTATTCTTGAAGCTTTCGGATTATTATTTGCGGTCAGGGTAAACACTCCTGTTTAACTCCCTTCACCAGATTGAGTAAAGAGGGCTTCGAGCGCGTCATCTT
Source organism: Gammaproteobacteria bacterium (assembly GCA_003645435.1). Next base: position 6,514 of record QNFD01000135.1, read on the forward strand.
CAATGACTTCTTCCACGAGTAAAGCTTTGATTAATGCTTCCAGTAAGGGCCTGTGTTGAATTAATAATTCTTCAGTTATTTTCTCCGCCTTCAATAACTTATCCCGCACCTCTTCATCCATTAACGTGGCTGTTGTTTCACTAAACTCTTTGGTTTCGGTCATCTCTCTGCCGAGGAAAGGATGTTCTTCTGAAACCGTATATCCCACTGGACCAAATGAATCGCTCATGCCCCATTGCGCCACCATTTTTCTGGCTAATTTTGTGGCCTGTTTGAGATCATCTGCCGCACCGGTACTGACCGAATTGAACATTAATTTTTCGGCACTGCGTCCACCCATTAAAATTGACAGCCTTTCATCCAAATAATCCTGGTTCAAATTATGCCGGTCCTCAGTGGGTATCTGTTCAGTCATTCCCAGGGACAGCCCCCTCGGAACGATACTGACCTTTTTAACC
>QNFD01000136.1 GCA_003645435.1 Gammaproteobacteria bacterium
ATTCGGCATGACGGCGGTGTCGTAGACTCGCCCGGCATGTACCTGCTGGGTACGACCTTGCTGAGGCGGCGTAAATCTAGTTTTATCCACGGCGCCGAGGACGATGCGCGCGATCTAAGCAGGCACCTGTCGTCCTACCTGGACGATTGCGAAGCATGAATTTGGTTTAATTAATTTGGAGAGGATTCAAGAGTGTTTTATTCGGAATCAGGATAACGCCCGCAATAATAGCCCCAATTAATACTCTGCATTAATAGTTTACTGTTAGCCGTTAATGGCTTGTCAATCTGCTGGTGCGCCGATAAGATGCATCTCCCATTTAAATTCTCAGATTGAAACTTAACGAGGCTCGTGATGAAAGTTTGTGTACTAGGAGCAGCCGGTGGAATCGGGCAACCGCTTTCACTGTTACTGAAATTGCAACTACCCGCGGGTAGCGAATTGTCTCTATACGACGTTGCGCCTTTTACGCCAGGCGTGGCGGTGGACTTGAGTCATATCCCTACCGACGTATCGGTTAGCGGTTTTGTCGGTGATGACGTCGAAGCGGCGATGGACGGTGCTGATATCGTTGTCATTCCCGCTGGTGTGCCGCGCAAGCCTGGCATGACCCGTGATGACCTGTTCAATGTAAATGCCGGAATTATCAGGAACCTGGTCGGCGCCGGCGCGAAGGCCTGTCCGAATGCCTGCTTCGCGATTGTTACCAACCCGGTTAACTCGACCGTGCCGATAGCCGCGGAGGTATTAAAAGCCGCAGGTGTTTACAATAAGCGTAAACTTTTCGGTATTACCACACTGGACGTGATCCGTTCGAACACTTTTGTCGCCGAACTCAAGGCCAGGAGTTGTGACGAGGTTAATGTAAACGTCATTGGCGGCCACAGTGGTGTGACCATACTTCCGCTGCTATCCAGTATCGACGGTGTGGAATTGTCACAGGATGAAATCGAAAGCCTGACACCGCGCATTCAGGAAGCGGGTACCGAAGTGGTCGAAGCCAAGGCTGGTGCCGGCTCGGCGACCCTGTCGATGGCCCAGGCTGCTGCCCGCTTCACGCTGTCACTGGTAAAAGCCCTGAATGGCGAGTCGGTAACAGAATGTACTTTCGTGCAAACCGGTGATGACACCGACAGCTTCCATGCGCAACCGGTCGAGTTGGGCAAGGACGGCGTAGAATCGATCCCTGCACTTCCAGCATTAAGTGCCTACGAACAGAAATTAGCCGCCGAACTGCGCGAGGTTCTTGACGGCAATATCCGCAAAGGCCTCGAATTTGCCAATTCCTAATGCAGATAGTTTACCGTAGCTGCATGCGTTTCTGGATTCTCTCGCTGGTTAGTTTGTCTTTGCTCGGTTGTGGTTCGACCGGATCAACATCGGGTCAAATGACCATTGATTCCGGCATACTCCAGGCGACTGGCATTATCAAGGCCCGTGAAATACTTGACCTGAAAAAAATCGAAGCCGGCAGCAGTTCAGAGGCTTCCGGTATTGAGGGACAATCTTTCGGACTCGAGTATTTATCCTCGGGCAAAGGTTATAAATCGAGCACCGCGATCCGTTATGACATCGAGTTGCTTGAGGGCAGCCTGGTAAGCGTTTATAGTGAATCCTGGCGATATCGGGTTGATGACTGTGTCAGTGTGATTATCAACCTGGAAGATAATAAAACCCCGCCGGTAATATTTCTCAACAACAATGATTGCTGATATCAGGCTTTCTATAAGCCAATAGCCAGGTTGTTTCTATCTTCTTATCCGAATCACCGCGGAGGGGATAGCCCACACCCCCCACGGTATCCAGTATTGGTTATCGACCGACCCCAGGGCTAGTAGTCCCATCCCCGACCATAACCACCGCGATAGGGCCCGCCATACCGATCATAGGAATAAGGTCGGCGTCCATAACCAGGGTCATACGGGCCAGAAGAGTAGGATCCGGGCCCATAGCCTGGACCATAGGGGTCACGGGAATAGGGTCCATAGCCTGGACCATACGGATCACGGGAATAGGGTCGTCCATAACCTGAACCGTACGGATCATTGGAATAAGGCCCGGATCCATAGCGACGATAGTCGTAAGGGCCTCTGTCCCAGCGACCACCCCGGTCCCAACCGTAGCCATTTCCCCGGCCGCTACCATAGCCGTCTCCCCAGCCACTGAAATTCAGGTTCATATTCCCGGATCCGAAACCATTACCAAAACCGCTGAAAGGTCCACCCCAGCCGCCGGGGCCATTATTCCAGCCACCGGGGCCATTATTCCAGCCGCCGGGGCTATTATTCCAGCCGCCGGGGCTATTATTCCAGCCGCCGGGGCTATTATTCCAGCCACCGGGGCTATTATTCCAGCCGCCAGGCCCGCCCCAACCCCCGGGTCCGCCCCAGAAGGCATTGGCGGGCTGAACCAAAAGCAGGGTCCACCCCAGGATTGCACTAATTGAAATCGCTTTAACAAGCTTATTCATCGTCATATCTCCTGTTTAAAGGGGTTGCGAGTGGATTTTACCCGGTTGCAACATGCTAGTTTTGTGGTGGCGCGTAATCCGGGTTGCCATCACGGGCAGGGGCCTCGCCTTGATCCTGGGCCGGGTGCTGCCCTTTCATGCCATGTTGAGAACGAGAAGGTGGTCCCTGGCGATGATAGCGATCGTCATAGTAACGGTTCCCAGATCCTCGACCGTATCCGTCGAAGTCACCGCCGCCGTCAAAACCCATGTTGAAATTGCCCCGACCACGGCCATAACCGCGTCCGTTGCCATCACCATAGTAGTCACCGTAACCACGGCCACGTCCATAACCATCTCCACGGTAATCACCACGGCCACGGCCGTCGAAGTCACCGCCGCCGTCAAAGCCCATGTTGAAATTGCCCCGACCACGGCCATAACCGCGTCCGTTGCCATCACCGTAGTAGTCACCGTAACCACGGCCACGTCCATAACCATCTCCACGGTAATCACCTCGGCCACGGCCGTCGAAGTCACCGCCGCCGTCAAAACCCATGTTGAAATTGCCGCGACCGCTTCCATTACCACGTCCGTAGCCATCTCCATAGTAGTCACCATAGCCACGACCACGGCCATAACCGTCTCCACGGTAATCGCCCCGACCACGGCCGTCGAAGTCGCCATCAAAGCCCATGTTGAAATTACCCCGACCGCTTCCATTACCACGTCCGTAGCCATCTCCATAGTAGTCACCGTAACCACGACCACGGCCATAACCGTCGCCATAGTAATCACCACGACCGCGGCCGTCGAAGTCGCCGTCAAAGCCCATGTTGAAATTGCCGCGACTGCGTCCATAACCACGTCCGTAGCTATCGCCATAGTAGTTGCCGTAACCACGGTCGTAACCATCGCCTCCATAAGGACGTGCCGAAGCTAATTCGACCGCTCCCAGGGCGATTACACCAGCAACCATACTGGCTAAAATTGTTGTTGATCGAAATTTCATGAAATTCTCCATCGATTAATTGTAAGAAAAAAGAGTCCGAATTCACTAAACAGGAAACGGATTCCATATAAATCCGCCAACCGGAACAGGCCGGTCGACAGTGTTACCTGGCGAGGATGAATTATCCTCGCCGGGATTCGGTTACCGGGCATGTTAAATTCACCCGCGTCGTATTTTAAGGAACCTCTGATCAATTCAGAGGTTCCTGTGGTACATGGAAGTGCCACCAAAATCAATAACCATAAGTTATTGATTTTGAGAGAAAAGTGAAAATCACATTTTTCGCTTTTCGTGCTCTGAGAATTCATGGATGAATTATTCAGAGCTTCCTTAAAATTCAGCATGCCGCGACCACCATTCACCACCACTCGGGATTATCATCGTAACGGCGTGGCAGATTAGCGCGACTGCGCCACCATTCATTGATGGCGGCACTCGAGTAAGGAGCCAGTGGAGTTCCCCAGCGGACCCACAGATACGGATTGTCGAGATGGTCCCAGGTACGTGGGTTGTCAAATCCGCGTTGCTGACCGTAACCTCGTTGCATGAGGTGTTGAGGGCTAACATAAGGTGAACTGCCCGCTATCCAGGGTATCGACATAGTCGGTTCTTGTGCCGCATACAGTACTGGTGGCGGCCGCAGTGTTAGCGGTGCCCCCGCTGGTCTTACCTGGGCATCTGAAATCTCGCCAAATGTAGCCCCCTGTGCAATGCTAAAGCACAGTAAGCTGGTTGCTATAATTGCATTTCGGAATATTGCTGGCTTCATCTCATTCCTTCCTGTCCCGTTTCGGGGTGGTAGATTTGGATCGGGTTCTGGATTGTTTTTTACGAGTAGTATCGGATTTGGCGACAGATGCTTTCTTCTTGCTGGTTTTGGCTTTCGGCTTTGCCGTGCTCTTTGATGCTTTTTTGACCGCTTTTTTGACTGATTTTTTCACAGATTTCTTTTTGGAGGTTTTCCGATTCCGTGACTTTGTAGGTATTGGGGGTGCGCTGGATGTGCCGTTGAGCGGTTTCCATACTTCGTCATCGACAGCTGTCCCGCTCGTATCTGCTTCGGTTTTCGACTCCCTTGTTTCAGGCGCCTGCTCGGGCGCCGGTTCCCTCAGTACTGTATTTGCTGTCGTTTGGGTTGCCAAATCGGTTACCGTTGAGAGATTATCTTCGCTGCTAAATGGGCGCTTTATCGCCGGCCAGATCATATAAACTAAAAACGCCCGCAGCAGGTAATAGGGAACGGACAGGATCTTGCCGATGAATGCCCCGATTCGTTCAATAAACGGCCAGACCAGGTACAGCAAAAAGGCGCGCACCATATAGTAAGGTATGGAAACAACAGACATTATTCCGAAGCCACTTTTTTCCGGCTCTTCGTCGCCGCTTGACTCGCCACCGTCATTGGGCGAATCGGAAATACCCGCGCAGAGCGCATCGCTCCAGCTATCGCAACCCATCGGAATAACCACCAGGGTCAGCACGGTTGCAACCAGCGAACCAAATAACAGCGATACAGCCATCCCCTGGAATATGGGATCGAACAGGATTACACTCGAGCCTGCAACCAGGGCTAGCGCGGTAAGCATGATCGGCCGCATTCGTATCTGAGCGGATAGGCTAATCGCTTCGTGTACATCGGTTCCCCGCCGGATTTCGGCCTGGGTAAAATCAATCAGTAGAATAGAATTGCGCACAATTATTCCTGCCAGAGCGATGAAGCCGATCATCGAGGTTGCGGTAAACTCGGCGCCCATCAGCCAGTGTCCAGGGATGATTCCAATGAGTGTAAGTGGTATCGGACTGATGATAATCAGGGGGATTTTGAAACTGTTGAATTCCCAGACTACCAGTATATAAATCAGCAGCATGGCAGCGGCAAAGGCTATACCCATGTCGCGGAAGGTGATGTAGGTCACGCGCCACTCCCCGTCCCATTTAAACGACCCTCTGCTGGTGTCTTCAGGTGCTGAAATCCAGTGACTAACCAGTTTGTTACCGGCCGGGGTACGGTACTCCTGCAGTAAATCTTCAATCGTAAGCATGCCGTAGATGGGTGCGCCAAGGCGACCGGTCATGTCGCCAACCACGTACTCCACTGATTTAAGATCTTTGTGGTAAATAATTGGATCGTCACGCATCTGGTAGAATCGCCCCAGTTCCGAAAGTGGAATGGATTTGCCTTCGGGGCTGGTAATCGGAAGATTGTTTAACCTTCCTGGAATCGCGCGCAGTGAATGCGGCGCCTGCAGGACTATATGGACGGGCTCCAGCGCTCGACCCTGTTTGACGTCACCCAGTTTGTAACCACCCATTGCCATCGCAAGATTACGGTTGATCGCCTCAGCCGATATTCCGTGTCGGGCCGCTTTGTTCACGTCTACTTCAAAGCGGACGATATCGTGCGGCGCCTGCATGTAGTTATCGACATCCACGATATTTTCTGACTGACGGAAAATCTCTGTCATGTCGCTGGCGATCTGCCTGCGGGTTTCGTCATTGGGGCCATAGATTTCCGCTACCAGGGTTTGCAGGACGGGCGGACCCGGAGGCATTTCCGCGACCGTGATCAGGCCGCCGAATTCGGTCGCTATTGGAGTGAGAAGTTCCCGCGCCACGAGGGCAATTTCATGACTACTGCGATCGCGGTCACCCTTGTCCAGTAATTTAATCTGGATATCCGCAAACCAGGGTTCCTGGCGCAGGTAATAGTGCCTTACCATGCCATTAAAGTTGTACGGGGAGGCGGTACCCGCGTAGACCTGCAGATCTACGATCTCCGGAATATTAACAAGCAGCTCAGATGCGAGTTGCTGCGCCAGCCCGGCTGTGACCGGCATCGCTGTTCCAGCGGGCATATTCAACACTACATTGAATTCCGGCTTGTTATCCAGCGGCAACATTTTTACCGTGACCGCGGTGGTGTAAAACATCAAACAGGAAAGACCCCAGGCGATCAGAATAGACCCCAACATCAAATATCCCAGCAAGCGATTTTCCAGAAGAGTACGTAGGATTGGCCCATAGTACTTGCCGATGGCTTGCTGGGTTCGCTCCTCTTTTTTCTCCATTTTCTCCAGCACGGCCATGGTCGGACGAAGCTTGTATGCCAGCCAGGGAGTAAATACAAAAGCCGCAAACAGAGAGAAGGCCATCGCAACCGAACCCAGCACTGGTATAGGCTTCATGTAGGGACCCATCAGGTCACCAACAAATCCCATCGGCAGGAGCGCGGCGATTACGGTAAGCGTGGCAATAATCGTCGGGTTGCCAACTTCTCTGACCGCGTCAACGCCGGTCTCTATACTGACCTTGCCATCCTGCAGCCAGCGCCGAAACATATTTTCCACTACGACGATGGCATCGTCGACGAGAATGCCGATTGAGAAGATCAACGCGAACAGGCTCACGCGGTCGATAGTGAAACCGAGCACCCAGGTAGCAAAAACCGTTACCAGGATAACCACCGGGATCACCACCAGCACGACAATTGCGGCCCGCGAGCCAAG
>QNFD01000137.1 GCA_003645435.1 Gammaproteobacteria bacterium
AGCACCGTGGCCGAGCTGATTTGCGCCGATGGGCCGCCGGTTCGCGGGTCTATTATGTGGTGGACCCTGTTATTGTCTTTGCGATAAAAGCGCTGGTAGTTACCCGAGGTAAAGAGGCTATGCCGGCCAAGCAGTTCAATGCTCGCGATAGCACCGGGTTTGAATGGATCTTGTATTGCTATGCGCCATGCCTTGCCAAACTTGTTTCCGGAAGTGACCAGATCGCCACCCGCATTTATAAGATAATGTTCGTATCCCTGTTGTTGTAAATAGGCGGCAATCAGGCCGATCGCATAGCCTTTGGCAATGCCGCCAAAATCCAGCTGTAAATGTTTATTGCTGCTGGTAGCCCTCTGGCCTTCTATTTGCAGGTCCAGCATGCCCGGCATGTCCTGCTGAATGGCAGAAATTACCTCCAGGTCCGGTTCCGACGAGCCGTGGAATCCATAGGCCGCGATCAGCTTGCCGAGGGCTGGATTAAAGAGTCGATTTGAGCGGAGATAGTAGCTGTGACTTAAATTAATCAGTTGGTTGAGCGATGGCGGAATGTCGGTTGCCTTTAAACTCACCAGTGATCGATTGAATCGGCTTAAATCGCTGTCTTCCCAGGCATGCCAGTTCGCACGATAATCGGCTAATTGCTTCTCTATTTCGCTGAGTGTCTGTTCGGCCTTTGCCAGGTCATGGTGTATCAGGCTAACGTCGATGATGGTGCCGAACTGCAAAATACGCGCTTCGGCCAGCTGCAACGGACTGTCGCAACCAGCGAGCAGTAGTATTAAAACCAGTAGCAGGTTAGCCCGCAATGAGTTGATCGATGCAGTTGAAAAGGTCAGCGCTGATATTCAGATCGAACTCCTGATCGAGTTCGCGGATGCAGGTGGGGCTGGTGACGTTGATCTCGGTGATATAGTCGCCAATCACATCGATACCGACAAAGATGAGCCCCTTATCGCGCAAACTGGGTCCAATCTGGTCGCATAACCATTGGTCACGTTCGCTCAATGGTTGCCCTCGAGTAGTAGCTCCGGCGGCAATATTGCCCCGATTTTCGCCCGCTGCCGGCAGCCGTGCTAGCGCGTAAGGCACTGCATTACCATTAATCAACAATATACGCTTATCGCCATCACTGATTTCCGGGATATAGCGTTGCGCCATCGTAGACGCGGTTCCGAGCTGGGTGACTGTTTCAAGTATGACATTCGTGTTGGTATCGCCAGCCCGAACTCGAAATATAGATTTACCGCCCATGCCATCCAGCGGTTTGACAATGACGTCCTGGTGCAAATCGATAAACTCGAGTAATTTACGAGGGTCCCGGCTGATTCTCGATTCGACGCAACACTGGGGAAAATAACGGGTATAGAGTTTTTCGTTGCAATCTCGCAGGCTGCCGGCTTTATTAACAATCAGGGTACCGTTTTCCTCGGCCTGTTCGAGCAAATAAGTAGCATAGATGTACTCGAGATCAAACGGCGGGTCCTTACGCATCAATATCACATCCATCTCATCGAGCCGGCAAACACCGGAATCAGTTTGGGTAAACCAGTCATGGTTGTCGTCTTGCAATTGCAGGCACTGGTAATGAGCGTAACTGATGCTGTTATCCATATACAGATCGTCGATGCGCATATAATAAATTTTCCAGCCCCTGTGCTGTGCTTCCAGCAGCATCGCAAAACTCGAATCTTTCCAGGGTTTGATGGACTCGATCGGGTCCATCACGATACCCAGTTTTATACTAGTCGGCATATTTCAAATTGAAGAGTATTGTGAGCCGAATTCGGCATTTTCTGTTATCACCGTTACCGATGCATCGATTTTTCTATTGACAGGGAACTGGCCGGCAATAGGTGTGGAAAGGTAATAAGGAATTTGTGCGCTCATAATCGGTAGCTGAAATGTGGTGACAGGGATTTTACTGAATTTCGGGAGCTTCGCACATCAAATTTGCGAATATGGCTGATTAATACCTCCCGTGCGGTTGTTCCCGGCGGCAGGCAGTTAAAATTACTCACTTCAAAGGCCGGATTTTAATCCTGGGCGAGTATTTCTGAATGCCCGAAAAAGAGTCACCCAGAGATTAGAAATTACTTCAGCTAGTCTTATTAAATTTATGGTTATACATCGGAAACTAACTATAATCAGTAGGTATTTAGTTAGCCTAAACTCCTGGGGGAGAGACGTGAACGAGAAGTCACAAAACGCAAATGATAGCCTTGACCAGGTAGTTTTAAATGCCAAGGTGATGGTGATCGACGATAGCAAAACCATTCGTAGAAGTGCTGAGACTTTGCTTAGGAAAGCTGGCTGTGAAGTAGTCACCGCGATCGATGGGTTTGAGGCCCTGGCAAAGATTACGGTTCATAAACCGGACATCATATTCGTTGATATCATGATGCCGAGACTGGACGGCTACCAGACCTGCGCATTAATCAAGAACAATCAAGCCTTCAAGTCAACTCCGGTCATCATGCTGTCGAGTAAAGACAGTATTTTCGATCGAGCTCGCGGGCGCATTGTCGGTTCCGACAAATATCTAACGAAACCGTTTTCAAAAGAAGATTTGATCAACGCAATAAATACACACGTGGGCAAAACATGAGCCTCCTGCCGGTATCGAGATTTACAAAGGTAGTGCCGGAATGACGCATGTCCTCATTATTGACGACTCGCCGACCGAGGTGCATGTTTTCAGGACGATTCTGGAAAAACATGAAATTCAGGTGTCTGTTGCAATCGATGGTGACGAGGGTATAGAAAAGGCGCTCGAGACAAAGCCCGACTGCATTCTCATGGATGTGGTAATGCCGGGAAAGAATGGTTTTCAGGCGACGCGTGATCTGAGTCGAAATCCGGAAACATCCTCCATTCCGGTGATCATTATTACTACCAAGGACCAGGAGACTGACAAGATATGGGCAATGCGCCAGGGCGCAAAAGATTACATCGTTAAACCCGCCAATGAAGCCGATCTAATCGATAGAATAAATAAAGTGCTGGGATAGCCCGCATGTCGATTACCTCTCCCTTCAAACTATTGCAGGCGCTAGATGCGAATTGCCGCAAAAACGCCAGCGGATTACCGGTTAATAAATCGGTGGTGGACGAATGGACGGGTATCGGATTCAAGATTAATGGTATTCCGTTGCTGACTAAAATGGATGAGGTTACCGAAATTTTGCCACTGCCGGAAACCGTGCGAGTGCCGGGAGTGAAACATTGGGTCAGGGGCCTGGCAAATGTTCGAGGCAATTTAATGCCGGTTCTCGATATGAACGCCTTTCTGTTTGGTCAGGATACTAAATTACGCAAGGAAATCCGTATTTTGATTATTAACCAGATGGGGCTGGTTGCCGGGTTACTGGTTGATGAAGTATACGGTTTAAGGCGTTTCAAGCCTGAGGAGTGTCGGGACGAGATCGACCCTGGTGCCGGGCCGGTACGAGATTATCTAAGTGGAACCTTTGTCGATCAAATACAGCGATGGAATGTGTTCAGTATCGATAAACTGGTGAACACAGAGCAATTTATTAGAGTGGTATGAACCTCTGGATGAGACATAATGGGAGTCAGTGAGGGGCCGATGGTAATGTCGAAGAAATTAAAAGCATTGCTTCCCGGTGGTAGCGTCAACTCGCCTGCTGCCCCGGGTAACACGGCTAAAGCCTCCAGGAAGAAAGTCATTTTGATGGGTGGCTTACTGTTGCTGTCGATTCTAGTTATGGCCGCCCTGCTCAGTCTCGAATCCGCGCTTTCAAGACAAACTAAAACCTATCATTCGATTGTTCTCGAGCTACAGGTGGTTTCACAACAAATTGCGAACAATGCGCTGGAAGCCGTGGCTGGAAACACGCAGGTATTCGCGCGTCTGGCGGACAATAGAAACCGCTATATAAATTCCCTGCGCAGTCTGGAGGACGGTAATAGCGCCCAAAATTTACCACCATTGTCGATAGACTATTTTAACGAATTTTCCCGGCTTCAGAGTCTGTGGCAGGTGTATGACAGTAGTATTAATACCGTGGTAGGGGCAGAGGTTCCAATCCGAACCCTGAACGAATACGCTACTTTGATCAATGATTCTTTACCCCAATTAGTGAATCTATTTGATGGAATCATCGAAGACCTGGTAAACAGCAAGGCCGCGGGAGAACAGGTAGAAATTGCGGTTCGACAGTTGATTCTGATTCAAGGGCTTGAACACAGTATGCAGCAGATACTGACTGAGGGTAAATCCGTAATAGCGGCGTCCGAACAGTTTTCTACCGATGCGGAAAAAATTGAGAAGCAGCTTATCGCAATGCTGCAGGGAGACTCTGCGCAGGCCATAAACCGATTTGTAGACCAGGCCGCGGTAGCCAAGCTGGTTCGATTTGCCGATTTATTCTCGGTGGTGAAAAATAATGTCATCGGCATACTCGATAATTCTCCCCAATTGTTCAAGGTTCACGAGGCGGTCCTCAATATTCAGTCTTTAAGCCCAGGCATGTTGGCAGCATCGGATGACCTTGCAATTGTAATTGCTGCGAAGGATTCCAGATTGCAGATTTTGTCATTTGCCGGGTACGGCTTTGGTGCCTTGTCACTGCTTTTCCTGGCGATGCTCACCGTTATGGTTACGCGGGATTCCCAGGGTCGACTGTCCGAATCGGAACAGCAAAATGAAAAAAATCAACACGCTATTTTGCGATTGTTAGACGAAATGACCAATCTCGCTGACGGCGATCTTTCAACCCATACAACCGTGACCGAGGACATTACCGGCGCGATTGCCGATTCGGTTAACTATTCTATCGATGCGCTCCGCGACCTGGTTGAAACTATCAACGAAACCGCCGCGCAGGTGGGGAGCGCAGTCCAGGTAACACAAACAACCACTGGTGAGCTTGAAATTGCGAGCATTGCCCAGGCTAAAGAAATTTCCGGTGCCACTTTGGCTATTACCGAAATATCCGAGTCTATGACAAATATATCGGCAAAGGCGGTCGATTCTGCCGAGGTAGCGCGAAAATCGGTAGGCATCGCGCATAACGGCGGTGAAACCGTGCGTCAAACTATCACTGGCATGGAAACAATCCGGGAACAGATTCAGGAAACCTCTAAACGTATCAAACGCCTGGGCGAAAGTTCACAGGAAATCGGCGATATCGTCAATCTCATCACGGAAATATCGGACCAGACTAACATACTCGCATTGAATGCGGCTATTCAGGCTTCGATGGCAGGTGAGGCGGGACGAGGATTTGCAGTCGTTGCCGACGAGGTACAACGCCTGGCGGAAAGAACAGGTGACGCAACCAAGCAGATTGAGGCCCTGGTGAAAACGATTCAGGCTGACACTAACGAGGCAACTATGTCGATGGAACAAAGTACCGCGAACGTGGTTAAAGGCGCCAGGCTTACCGAAAAAGCAGGTGGTGCGCTGGATCGAATCGAACAGGTATCGATGAACCTGGCGCAGCGTATTCTTGAGATTTCCGATTCGACCAAATCCCAGGCCTCGGCCGGTGTCAAAATTGCTGAAACCATGGGTGTTATTCAGGAAATAACGCAGAAAACCTCGGCAGGATCGGACCGGGTATCAAATTCGATCGGCAACCTTTCGAGCATGGTTGAGGCGATGCATAAATCGGTAGCGGGATTTAAACTGCCCGAACTAGAGCGGGCTATCAGTACCATTGTTAATAGCGACGATCAGCTCGAAGCCCGGGATAAATAGAGGCCCCTGGTCAAACTCATGAATTATCAGCAAACCTCGATAAGGCATAGTGCGCTGGGATGGGTGAAGAAATCCATAGACGACAATCTGTCCGAGATCAAAGCCGACATCAAGCTGTATATCGAGGAAGACAATCCGCCTCTGCTCGACTCTATCAAGGAGCGCCTCGGCGTAATTCGTGGAGTATTGATGATGGTCGAGCATTATGGCGCAGCCATGTTGGCCGAGGAAATGCTGTCGTTATGCGAATTTATTAGTGAACATAAGAAGGATAAGAGCGATCAATCCCTCGAGGTACTGTTACGCGCGGTGTTGCAGCTTCCCGATTATCTGGAACATATACAATCTGGTAATCGTGATATTCCAATTGCCATATTACCGCTGCTAAATGATATTCGAGCGGTAAGAAATCAGGATCTTTTTTCCGAAAAATTACTTTTCCTGCCCGATCTGTCAATGCATTCGGATGGTGCTGAAGCAGAGAGCATCGATGCTCGCAGCAACCAGGCGTCGAAGATGCTGGCAAAAAAATTACGTCCGATATATCAGTATGGTTTAGTCAATATCATCCAGGAAAAATCCATCGAGGACAATTTGAGACGCCTGGAAAAGGTTTGTGAAACCCTTGAAGAACGATCATTTTCTGAACAGGTGGCGAGAATATGGTGGATTATCGGCGCATTGCTTGAATCGATTTCGCGTCAGCAACTTGAGTTGGGCGTATCAATCAAGAGTCTTTTGGCTAAGGTCGATGCACTGTTTAGGGTAATTCTGATTATTGGAGAAGGAGGGTTGCTGCAACGGCAGCCCGTCGATCTGATCAAGAATTTCCTTTTTTATATTGCCCAGCCCGAGTGCGACGGGCCCAAAACCCAGGCCATAAAAACGGCTTATCGACTCGAGCAATTTTTACCCAGTGAGGCCAGTCGCAGCAAGGTTCTGGATAATATTGCCAGCCCGAATCAGGCCTTGCTAAAGACTGTTGCAGAGGCGATGAAAGTCGATATCGAAACCGTAAAATCTACCCTCGAGGTATATGTCAATGGTGATTTGAGCAATCTGGATTTGCTCAAAGATGTACCGAAAGAGCTTCATATTATTTCTGATACCCTGGCGATGATTGGACTTGGGCAGCAACGCCAGCTAATCGAATCACAAATTCTTTCGGTGAAGACTATTTTGGATGGTGATTTTACCGGTAGCGAAGAAAAACTGCTGTCGATGGCAGCGGAATTGCTC
>QNFD01000138.1 GCA_003645435.1 Gammaproteobacteria bacterium
TAGGTATCGCCGTATTCGGGGCGATCAGCCTGGCTCAAAATTCCTGTTGCCAGCGTGGTCGCGCGAAACGGTTCGTCGACGATATTACCGTTTTCACTGCCGTATGAAGATGGACGCATCTTACTCTTCTGGCTGAGAATCATTTCGGCCGATTCGCCCAGATTATTTTTTCGTCCAAACACCTCGGTGCAATCAGACAGGACTTCAACAAAGGAGAATCCTCTATGCGCAAGGGCTTCACGTAACAAGTCCTTCAGGGCAGGCGTGTGAATGGTTACTTCCCGCCCGACAAAGCTGGCGCCGGCGGCAATCGCCAGCGCACAAGCATCAAATACGGGTTCGATGCTGCCAGTTGGAGAGGTTGTAGTGTATCGGGTTTCCGATGTGGTAGGTGAAGCCTGCCCACCTGTCATACCATAGACTTCATTATTTAACATCATGCAGGTCAGGTTCAGATTGCGACGACAGGCGTGAATTAAATGATTGCCTCCGATCGCAAGACTGTCTCCATCGCCGGTAATCACGATGACATTAAGATCAGGCCTTGCCAACGCCAGTCCCGTTGCATAGGTCAGGGGGCGACCATGGGTAGTATGAAACGTATTGGCGTCGATATAGGCGCCGATACGACCGGAGCAACCAATGCCTGACACAATTGCCAGATTATCTTTTTCGATATCGAGTTCATATATCGCCCACAACAGTGCGCGCATCGCGATGCCGTGGCCACAGCCGGGACACAGGAAGTGCGGAAACATGTCGAGACGCAGGTAATCGCGAATATTGAAACCATCGATGCTGTTTTTGCTATCCATGTTTGACAAGTTCATTGATCTTTTCTTCAATTTCAGATGGCTCGATAGGTTCACCATCAATTCTATTTAATCCGGCTACGGTTTTGGAACCGGCACACAGACGCTCGACCTCCAAAATCATTTGTCCGGCATTCAACTCCGGGACGAGCACAATTTTGGCTGAAGACACCGCCTTCTTTAAGGCAGCACCGGGGAACGGCCACAGCGTAATGGGTCGAAACAGGCCAACTTTCAAACCTTTGCTGCGCGAATTCTTTAGCGCACGCTGTGCCGCACGGGCAGAAATACCGATAGCACAGATAACCACATCGGCATCATCACATGCCGTCGCCTCCCATGATTCATAGATTGCTTTGTGCATTTCCATTTTGGCGGACATGCGTCTGATCATGCGATCAACCTGTGCGGGTGCCTGCGTCGGGAAGCCATCTTCCCAATGGGTCAGGCCCGTGGTGTGGGTGCGGTATCCATCGCCGGGTCGTGGCATAGGTGGAACCAGATCTTCTGTCTCGCCATACGGTAAGAAGCTCTCCGCCGGGCCTTCGGCAAATTTGCGTGTTTTCAGGGCGATCGAGTCTGGTTCTGGTATCTCTACGGTTTCGACCAGATGTCCTAGCACTTCATCGTACAAAATAATAACCGGAACACGCAGGGTTTCGCTGAGGTTAAAAGCACGAATGGTCTCACTGAAAATTTCCGGCACCGAGTCCGGACTCAGGACAATGACTTCATGGTCACAATGGGTTCCCCAGCGGGCCTGCATAATATCGCCCTGGGATGGGCGAGTCGGCATACCGGTCGATGGGCCGCCACGCATTACATTTGCAATCACACAGGGAATTTCCGCGCCCGCTGCATAACCAATATTTTCCTGTTTAAGGGAAAAGCCAGGTCCGCTAGTGGCTGTCATCGATTTTATGCCGCCCATGGAGGCACCAATGACCGCACCGATAGAGGCAATTTCATCCTCCATTTGAATGAATATGCCCTCATTTTTCGGTAGTTCGATAGACATTCTCTCGGCAATTTCCGAAGATGGAGTAATCGGATAGCCGGCAAAAAATTTGCAACCAGCGGCAATCGCACCCAGTGCGCAAGCGTGGTTACCCTGAATATCTTTGTGGGTTTGATTGTCGGGCATTTACGCGCTCACCGCTGCTTGAGTTGTTTTTTTCACATCAATTGCGAAATCCGGGCATAGCCACTCGCAAATCCGACAGCCTGTACAGGCATCGGGATCAGTCAGTTCGACCTTTTGTTCCGCATTTAGAATAAGGCAGCGTTCCGGGCAAACCTTGACGCAGATATCGCAACCCTTGCACCATTCCAGGGTCAGTATCAACTCAAATTCTTCATCAACAGGCTGGGGGGTGACGTGTGGTACAAGAACCGGAGCCTGTTTTGGAGCTTCGCCTGCCTTGCGGGACTGTTCAACCCAATGTCGACCGGCCTCGAAGGCCTCCAGATTGAGGTCAACGGTTTTTGATGGCACCATCTCGCTGATGACCTTGCGCCAAACTTCAACGGGGAAGTCCAGAATAGCCGACAAGGTGCCAAGCAATACCGTATTGGAAATCCGGTAATTGCCTATTTCTGTAGCAATAGCGGTAGCATCAAGCGCGTAACCGTCATACAGATTTTCGAGAATTTCGCTCGGTAGTTGAGTGCTGTAACCCGACTGAGCACCGCGCTTTCGATCCAGGTGGGCGAACGGTGGTATAATATGCTGCGTATCCGCAATCAGTGTTCCAGTCTTCTTGTTCAGGTGGTTTAGCCAGCGCAATCCTTCTGCCCACTCGAGGGCCACCAGGATATCGGACTTGCCCTTTGGGATGGTCGGTGACCAGACCCTGGAGCCAAAGCGCACATGGGAGAACACCGTTCCGCCACGCTTGGCCATACCATGGACCTCGCTTTGTTTTACACTGAAACCCTGTAGCTGGCATATGCGCGCCAGGACCTTCGAAACCATAATAACACCCTGACCGCCAACACCGACAATCAACACGTTCTTTACATCATCAACGGCTTTGAGCTCAGAGCCAGGCTCGTTTTTTTCGATCGACATCTTTGGAGGGGTACTCACTCTTAGCGTATATTATCGAGGTACGGCGACAATGCTGTTGGTCGAACAGACCTGGGCACACATGGAACAACCGATGCAGGAGTCGGGGTTGATTTCCACCTTGTGATGACCGTCGTACCATTCATCGCTCCACACCAGGGCCGGACAGCCTAAATTCATACAAGATTGACAGGCCGTGCAATTTTCAGCGCGCACCATCATGGTTTCACCGCGAATCCTGACCGGGTCAAGAACGCAGGGACGATCAGAAATTACCACGGAGACACCCCTGAATTCGGTGGCTTCGCGGAAGGTTTTCAGCATAGCTCCGAGGTCGTAAGAATCGGCCCGCCTAATCCATTTGACTCCGATTGCCTCAAATAACGTCTCAAAGTCCACGCGGTGGGTTTTATCACCAGACAGGCTTCGACCCGTTGCTGCATGGTTCTGACCGCCGGTCATCGCAGTGATGTGATTATCAAGCAAGATAACGGTGATATTTACATTGTTGTAGACTGCATCGATAAGCGGCGGAATGCCGGAATGCAGCATGGTAGAATCACCGATGGTTGCAACTATCGGGCGGGTTTGCCCCCCGGCTTTGGCCATTCCGATAGCGTTACCAATACTCGATCCCATGGATACGCATGTATCGATGGAACTCAGCGGTCTAACCGCAGCC
This sequence comes from Gammaproteobacteria bacterium, assembly GCA_003645435.1. The sequence goes on from QNFD01000138.1 coordinate 3,563, forward strand.
AGAGTATAACATCCGATATCACCAGCCACGCGGGCATCAAGATTACGCAGGGACATATAACTGGAAATATGCGGACACCCGGCACATAGCACAGGTGGGCGCGGCGGGGCATAGACGTCCCATTCCGGTTCGTCGCCTTCAGTTTCAAGTACGCCAGAACGTACAAAGGAATCACGAACCGATTCGGGTGAGAACTCTCCCATTCGCGAGAAGAAAGCCTTGCCTTCGACCTGAACGCCCATGGCCTGGATTTCATTCTCGATGATCGGCTCGAGTTCTTCGACAACAAACAGACGATCGACGCAAGCGGCAAACTTTTTGATCATTTCATCAGGTAACGGATAAGAACAACCCAGCTTCAGCACACTGGCTTCGGGCAGTACTTCTTTTACATAGGTGTAAGCTGTCGAGAGCGTAACTACCCCGATCCTGGAACTGCCTTTTTCCCATCGGGTCAAATCGGAAGTGTTAAGAAATTCCCTGAAATTTTCTTCGCGCCTGACCAACTTTGGATGACTGGTGCGCGCATTGCTCGGGATCATCACATTCTTGTCTGGATTTTCGACGAATTCCTTCATCGGTACATTGTCACGCTCGCTAACATTAACAATGGAACGGGTATGGGATAGACGCGTGGTACCACGTACCATGATCGGACTATCAAAACGTTCGCTCAAATCGAAGGCGAGTTTCGTGTAATCCAGCGCTTCCTGCGCGTCACTGGGCTCCAACGTCGGTGTCATAGCCATCCGGCTATAAAGGCGTGAATCCTGTTCGTTTTGCGAACTGTGAATGCCAGGATCATCGCAGACTACAAGAACCAGTCCGGCGTTTACACCGATATAAGTCATCGACATAAAGGCATCGGAGGCCACATTCAGGCCGACATGCTTCATGGAGGTTATCGCGCGTGCACCTGCAAACGAGGCGCCGATGGCCACATCGAAGGCGACTTTTTCATTAGTAGACCACTGAGCGCTCAAATCTTCCTTCGGATATAGCGCCAGGTTTTCCATGATTTCGGTACTTGGCGTTCCCGGATAGGCGGCCCCTACCCTAACACCGCCTTCCCAGGCGCCACGGGCTATAGCCTCGTTACCCGTCATTGGAAGTTGTTCACTTTTGCTACCGGTTTCTTCAACAGATTCAGTCTTTGACTGATGTTTCACACTCATAAAGCCCCAGAAATAATAATCGATGGGTAATCTACCCACATAATCCGATGGAAAGTAGCTGGTAGTATCTATTCTTACATTGATCTTGATCAAGTTGTTGGTCTTTATCCGAGGGCACGAGTATATCGAGTGCCTGCATGAGGCACTCCGGTATGGAGTCGATATCGGTTAGACGGGTAATATTGACGGGACACTGATCCAGCGCTGAAACAGGGCTGGATCAATTTTAAACATTGTTTTTACAGGCTCAAAATAAAGATACATTCTTGATAAGATCATGCTGTCTACGAGTGTAGAAGTATAAACCTTATCGCCGCTACCCCGCTAACTCCTGGAGAAACGAATCGATAATACCTGGCTTTAATCCCTTTCCAGGATAATAGCGATACCCTGTCCCACGCCAATGCACATGGTACAGAGTGCGCGCTTGCCACCGGTACTTTGTAGCTGACGCACCGCGGTATTGACCAGTCGAGCACCACTCATACCGAGCGGATGCCCTAACGCAATCGCACCCCCCTGCGGATTAATCCTGGGGTCGTCATCGGCCAGCCCCAGTTGGCGCGTACAGGCCAGCGCCTGAACGGCGAAAGCCTCGTTGAATTCGAGTAGATCCAGATCATCCATGGTTAGGCCCAGACGCTTAAGAAGTTTGGTCGTAGCTGGTACCGGACCGATTCCCATGATGCGCGGGGCTACACCGGCGACCGCCATACCGAGTATACGCGCCTGCGGTTCCAGCTTATGGCGCTTTACTGCTTCCTCGGAAGCCAGCAGTAAGGCCGCGGCGCCGTCATTAATACCCGAGGCGTTTCCCGCGGTTACGGTGCCCTGTTCGAAAATAGGCTTAAGCTGTGAAAGCTTTTCAATTGTGGTGGCGCGTAGATGCTCATCCTGATCGACGACCAGGGTTTCGCTTTTTCGTTGGGGAATATTAACCGGCACAATTTCGTCGGCAAAACGACCATCCGCTTGTGCCCTGGCCGCTTTGGTCTGGCTCCAGAGCGCGAACCGGTCCTGGTCTTCACGGCTAATATCAAAATCCTGGGCCAGGTTTTCAGCCGTCTTTGGCATCGCCTCCGTGCCGTATAGTTTATCCAGTTGTTTGTTGATAAACCGCCATCCCATCGTCGTGTCATACATTTGCGGCGAACGATCGAATGCCGAGTTCGCTTTACCAATAACAAAAGGTGCACGCGACATGCTTTCGACGCCGCCGGCGATGATCAAATTGGCTTCACCGGACTTGATCGTATTGGCGCAGAGGCCGACCGCATTCATGCCCGAGCCGCACAGGCGGTTAATCGTGCTCGCGGGTACTTCCTGGGGTAAGCCGGCGAGCAGTCCGGCCATTCGTGCGACGTTGCGGTTATCCTCGCCTGATTGATTGGCGCAACCGAGCATTACGTCATCCACCGCTGCCCAGTCGACGCCGGGATTGCGATGTATTAATTCTTTAATGGGAATAGCGGCCAGATCATCGGTACGTACGGTGGAGAGCGCACCGCCGTAACGACCGATGGGCGTACGGATTCCATCACAAATAAAAACCTCAGTCATTTTTTGCCTCAGGGCGCTTGCGATTTTGTTTTGTTATTTCAATTCTTTGATTTTACGAAATCCGCCCAGCATTGCATCAACGAGGATATCGACTTCTTTTTCCGTCATCACCGTAGACAGTGTGCCCGAGCAGGTATTGATCATCATAATACCGTTATCGAACAGATGGTCCAACAACACTTTGAGTCTTGCGGCTTGTTCAGGTGTTTCAAAAGCGGCTCGATAATTGATTGGTGCTTCGGGTTTCATATGGACCCTGAACATTGAGCCGCCACCAGAGACGCAAGCAGGGATATCCGCTAAACGGATCGCTTCCGTAATTTGAGCGCGGGCGTATTCTGCGAGGGCATTCAATTTCAATACGGCAGCCTCGTCAAACAATTCCATCGTCACAAGCCCGGCCGTCATCGTAATCGGGTTAGCTGAAAAAGTGCCGGAATGCGGGAACAGCACTTTATCTGCGAGTGGATCCATGACGTCCATGACTTCCGCTCGTCCAGTCAGCGCACCAACCGGAAAGCCGCCGCCAATCATTTTTCCCATCGCGGTCAGATCAGGCCTGACCTGGTACCATTCTTGAGCGCCGCCGTAACTGGAACGGAAGGTTATTACCTCGTCATAAACCAACAGCGCGCCGTTATCGCGGGTCCACTGATATA
>QNFD01000139.1 GCA_003645435.1 Gammaproteobacteria bacterium
CAGGCCCGCTAATTGAATTAGTCGAAATACCGGCACCAATAGAAAAATGACGTGTTTCCAGCAATGGTTCGCTTTCGGCAGCAATTACCGGTGCTATGTAAGTACTAGATAGCAAAATGAAAGATAAAGCAGCCAGATATTTTTGTGTATTACGCATCGTTCCAAATCCCTTGTTATCGAACTCAATCTAGTTCGCGGGCATCTTAAACATAGTCGCCCCTACGATCAAGGCGGACTAGTGGGAGTTTGTCACATTCCAGTCAACGGGGGGATGCTAGCCTTTTATAATCCTGGGCCACTCGTCGGCAGATCTTTATCACCGAATTAGAATCGGCGATTTACGACCCGTACTGCCCAAATTTCAAAAATTACCGACTTATAATCCCATTGTGGGATCGGGTTCACACTTTGGATGATAACTAAGTCTCTGTTTTTAATACCCATTTGGGTGATGCCGAGAGTAATAGACTACACTATTCTCTATTAACAAGATTACAAATTTTGGACAAGCAATAAATTGGTTTACTGATCCAATGAATTCCACGGAGGCATGGAAGCAACAATAGGTTCATATGATATGAGAATACCAGTATTACATTTCAGTATTATTCTAATCGCTGGTTTCAGCAACGTGGCTTCGGCGGCCCTGCTGGACTTTGACGATCAGAATAACCTGGGCGTTGGGCTTAGCCTCGAAAAGCACTTTAAATGGGATGGCAGGGGTGGCGGGCATCTTTATGCTGGAAATTATACCAGGAATGACTTCATTTACTTTTCAGAAGAAACCTATGTCAACAGCTTCGAGATGAATGGCCTGCCCTGGGAAGATGCTCGCACAAACACCTTCGGTTCAATCGCGATCGAAGCTTATGACATAGCCAACAGTCTTGTCTGGAATAGTATAGTCGACCTCACCAGCAGTAGAACCTGGCAGGACTGGATTACTGTACCAGTTGAAATGGCGGGGATCAGTTCCCTAAAATTCCTGGCGCCGCAGTCGTTAAGCAAAAGTTACAAGTTTTGGCCGAGTATCGACAACCTGATAATCAACGAGCCTGTCAATACCGATATCAGTTTTCTAACCCAGGCTACCGTCAATCCGGTTCCTGTACCAGGCGCCGTGTGGCTATTTGGTTCCGCTATCGGACTGCTAGGCTGGATGCGCCGCTCCAGGAATTGAGATCCCAGGATAGTAAGAACATCACCAAACCGGCATTCAGCCGGTTTTTTTTCCACTATACTTTCCCATTAAATGTTTCACTTTCTCTCGATTAACCCAGGAGATATTTCATGGCTGTATTGAATTTACTCGTAGACGACGTGGTGGTGAAAAGCTTCCCGCTGGAAAAGAGTGGTATCACCATCGGTCGTTCACCCGACTGCGATATTCAGATCGAGGAAAGTTCAGTCAGTAGCAAACATTCACGTATCGAAATGATACCCAACCCTATTGTCGCTGCCTTGACCGATATATTCATAGAAGACCTGGGTAGTATGAATGGTACCTGGGTGAATGATGAACAGACCAGTCGGCAAATAATTCAAAACAAGGACCGTATTCGTATCGCCTTTACCGAGTTTGTATTAGTCACAGACGTGAGCGGTAATCTCGCTAAAACCACGGTAATGCTCTAGTCAGTTAAGGAGCCTTAGAGCGGCTCCCTCATTCATTGCTACCCCGTTTATCTTAATTTTTCCCCACTAGTGGGCGTTGTACGCCTAATATTCGCCTGATCCCTGATATCTTGTCATAATCGATAGCTCTAGCGTCTGCCTGGGCACTGGAAACTGGAGAATCGCCTGTGTTCCGGAAAAAGCTATTACTGATATTCCTCGCCTTCCTGTTGACGGGATGCAGTAACACTTTTATCTATAATCAGCTGGACTGGCTGATTCCCTGGTATGTTGGTGATTACCTGGATCTCAATAGAACGCAAAAAAAATATTTCAAATCGGAGCTCCTGCCATTGCTGGACTGGCATCGAAAAGAGGAGTTGCAGAATTATCTGGTGTTTCTGGATCTGATCGAGTCAGATCTGGATAAATCGGTCACCGCCGCTGCTGTCAGTCGCTGGACAGATGAGTTAATCGCGGCCTATGACCGGTTGAAACAGCACAGCATACCGGTGGCTTTCAATATTGGTGAGCAGATGAGCGACCTGCAGCTGAAATACTTTATGGAGGAAATGTACGAAACACAGGATGAGCTGGAGCAGGAATACCTGCCCCGTTCGGAAGCGGAATTCCGGGAGCAGACCTATGATAACTTTGAGGAGGGCGTCAGTGGATTTATGGGGCGACTGGAGAAGTCACAACTGCACCGCTTACGGCAGGCCGCAGCAGATATTGTGCGCTTTGACGAGGCCTGGCTAGCTCAGCGACGTACCTGGTTAGAGCAGGGAGAAAAGCTGCTTGATCGGCACCCCGGCTGGCAGCAGGCCGCTCTGGATCTGCTGAATAATCGGGAACAGTTCGAATCACCGGCGTACAAGGCGGCTAACCAGCATAATCAGCAGGTTATTTATTTGGCGCTGGCAGACGTCATTGAGGCACGCACGCAGAAACAGGATAAGCGGCTACGCAATGAAATTGCAGATTTTCGGCATGACATTAACAAACTGATCGCCCAGGGTCAGGAATGACGATACAGGTTTCTGCGGAGAGATATTCCTACTCCGGTACTTCAATCCCATTTAATCGGCAGGCCTGCTGCAGGGTATTATGCAGTAAGCAGGCAATGGTCATTGGACCAACGCCGCCGGGTACCGGTGTAATCGCGCCCGCCACCTCGCTCGCACTCGAAAACTCTACATCACCCACCAGCTTTGTAGTTCCGTCTTCTTTTTCGATCCGGTTGATGCCGACATCGATGACGGTGGCGCCCCGTTTAATCCAGTCGCCCTTGACCATTTCCGGACGGCCAACAGCGGCAACGAGAATATCAGCCTGACGGCATTCACCGGGTAAATCGCGCGTGCGCGAATGCGCTATGGTTACCGTGCAGCTCTCTGCCAACAACAAAGCCGCCATGGGCTTACCGACTATGTTGGAACGCCCGACAACAATCGCCTTCATACCCGATAAATCTCCGAGGTGATCCTTTAACATCATTATCGAACCCAGCGGCGTACAGGGTACGATACCCTTCGCCCCGGTAGACAGCCGGCCCACATTGGAAAGATGAAATCCATCGACATCCTTGTCCGCCGCAACCGAATTAATCACCGCTTCTTCATTGATATGATCGGGCAGGGGTAACTGCACGAGGATGCCGTGTACGGACGGATCATTATTCAACTGGTCGATTAACTTCAGCAGTTCATCTTCTCCAGTATCCGCGGAAAATTTGTGCTCATAGGAATTCATCCCGGCTTCGCTGGTTTGCTTGCCCTTGCTTCGCACATACACCTGGCTTGCCGGATCTTCACCGACGAGAACCACGGCCAGTCCAGGTACCAGGGAATGGTCTCGTTTTAAAATTTCAACCTTGCGCGCGATTTCTGCCCGCAGGTTTGCCGAAAATGCCTTACCGTCAATTATGGTTGCCACTATTTACATACTCTCCACAAGAAGTTATTGATATTTATGGCCTTGTCAGCCATTCAGTAAACTCGAACCATACCTGACATTTTACGAATATAGACCCGCTAAAAGATCGACAAAGCGACACACACTTAAACTGCACTAACACCATCATCGTTCTTCATTGTTTAATTAATGGTTCAAGGTCAATGTAACACCGTCGCTATTTACAGGATTTGTTCCGATACTAAATACTGCGGCTTGCGGAGTTAAACTGGAATCAGCACCGCGAAATGCCACTTCATCACTCCGCAACTCGTGATACTCGACAATCGTTCCCTCCTGCGCAAATATCAACACCGTTAATAACCCGGAAGCTATTAGAGATTCACGTTCACCGCTAGCCCAATTCCATCCGAGGGGGCATTCCACGTTCCTTCTTTCAGGGTTAAAATTTTCGATGATCCTGACCCTGTCCCAAAAAAAATCGGTAAAATTCGCCAGTTTGAATTTTACGCTTGCGTCGGCTGAATGTAATGACTCATTTAGCGATGTGCGAAATTGTTTATTATTTGCACACTTCGTGTAAATGTCCCAGTAATAAAGCGACATAACCAATACCACGATCAGCGGCACGATATACACGATCGGCCGAGTAGGCAAAACTGAGAGCGCATTTTTTATCATGGCAAACTCCTGTCAATAAATCGTCAGAACACGAATATATATTTATGCGATCAATTTAGGCACGAGCTTAGCCTCTGTTACAGGACTCACTCGACGATACAAATGAAAAACCCCTTCGATCAGGAATCGAAGGGGCCTCATTACAACATGCTACGAAGGCTACTACAGGTCTTTATCGCCCTACAGTGTCCTTCATTTCCCTGGTCGCCTCATCATCGAGTACCTTTCCGGGGCCACCCTGTTTATTGATGTTTTCAATATCCTCCTTAAATTCGGCGGATTCCTTCTTGAGCTGCCAGATATGCCAGCCAATCCAGAAAGCAAACCCCGCGATTGTCAGTAACATTTCTGTTCCAACGAAAGGGTAGATCGGGCCGAATGTATCTATATTGAGCCAGTTATCAACTAATCCAGTAGACATAGTATTTTCTCCTAATGTAATTCATTTATCGATGTAATCAAATTCAGGCGCTGCCATTGGCTTCTGCACGTATCGCTAGTGCAACCTCTTCAGCTTCCATCGCACGTATGGATTCGTGGTTGATATCCAGACCGACCATTTCAATTTCACGCGGAATACGCAGCATGCCAAAACTGTGCAGTATCTTCGATACGATCAACGCCGGGAAGAAACCCAGTACGAAGAACATGATCAAGGCACCGATAAAGTTGCCCCATGGAGAGATGGTCGCATAGCCCTCAAACGGTGAGGACGGATAACCCCAGAGCATGAAGCCAGCCATAACGACCCCGTAAAAACCAGCGTAACCGTGTACCGCAACTGCACCGACGGCGTCGTCGATCTTGAACTTGGCTTCTACCCAGTAATGCATCTTGTAAGCAAGGAATGCACCGCCGCCGCCAATCAGCATGGCCTGGATCGGGTGATACAGGTCATTACCCGAGGAGGCGCCAATGACACCGGCCAGACCGCCCGAATATGTCCAGAACGCGTCACCATTCGAAACGATATAAGCCACCATCAAACCGCCCGACAGGGACATCAGAAAGTTAAACGTAATCGCGGAAAGCGTAGTTGGTTGCAAATAAATATTAGTGGCGCTGAAGAAGGTCTTGCCTGCCACATCCAGCATGGCGGGACCATATACATCGATTATCGGGATATTACAGGCCACGTAGAAGCCCCAGAAACCGGTATAGATGAGGAACAGCCCTATCGTTACCAGCCACGGGTTATGCGGATTGATATTTCTCGGCGTACCGTCTGCACGGAACTTACCGATGCGCGGACCCAACACCAATAATACACCCAGTGCAAAACCACCGGCTATTGCATGAATAACACCGGACGCATAGGCGTCGTGATAACCCAGCTTTTGAACCATCCAGCCATTCCATGACCAGCCCCACGATGCGTCGATGATCCAGGTAAATGAACCGATGACAACGGCCAGTATCCAGAAAGCACTGGGACGAATACGCTCGATTACGGCACCCGATACGATGGAAGCGGCAGTCCAGGAGAACAACAGGAAGGCGGCCCAGAACACACCGTTAATTCGCGCCCAGAAAGCGGTATCATCAGAGGTCAGGGTATCCTGTATTGGTGCACCGCCCATGTGCGTACCCATCAGCTCGCTCCAGGGTGTTGCAAATGGCGCTGCTACCAGATCACCAATAATCCAGGGACCATTAACGAAAGCAAAATAGATCCACCAGCCGAAGAAGAAGAAAGTAATAGTCACCAGTGGGATTAACATGGTGTTCTTCATCAAGGTGTGCGTATGGTTTTTGTATCGTGAGGCTCCCACCTCGTACATACAGAAACCGACGTGTATGAGAAACATAAACACGACAGTCACCCAATAATAAAACTCGGTAAATATTATACCGAGCGCGGTAAGTTCATTATCCATCCTCTTAACCCTCTCTTTTAAGTGTGTTTTAACATCTTTTTATATGCCAGAGCCACTCCTGGCACTGCCCCTTAATAGTTTTTATCTTGCCAATAATTTCACTCACATGAAACTATTGTACCTATGAGTTAAAAACTAAACCTACTTATACCCCTAAAAGACTCTTCCCACAATAGTTTGCTAAATTTAATTGCGGTGGCAAATCTTCTGTATACTGTATACCAAAAATACCTCGCGGAGAAACAGTTAATTAAATAAGGGGCTCCGCTTTCGAAATTAAACGACCCTGTTTTTTACATCTCAATCCTCTTGCGACTTACGAAAATTTCTCGTAAGCATTACGCAGATCAACCAACGGATGGTTTTTCGCCATCTGAAACTTCACCAGTAACTCACGTGCAATCATGTCACGGTCCTGCTGATTATCAGGCAGTTCAATATTTTCAGGTATGGTCACCCAGCCATTGATGTTCCTGTCAAATACAGCCGGGTTGCCTTCTTCATAACCCATGTGGACATCTTCGAGCCAGTTCAGATCGCTCCAGCCCATTACTTCCATGTACTTGAGTAAAAATGGAGTGCACCGTTCCATGTCGGGTACCAGGTTTACATCGTAACGATACCCGATATGTTGACCGATGGTTTTCTCACGTTCCGAGTCGAGGCCATCGCCTTCAAGGAAATGATTGATATCTTGTTCAGCCCCAGTTTTGTTAGCCATATCTACGTCCTCCTTAGAAACGCGTCA
>QNFD01000140.1 GCA_003645435.1 Gammaproteobacteria bacterium
TCACCAATTTGGACGCACCGGGCGGCATCCGTGATATAGGCACGACCATGGCCACCGGTGACATCAATATCGCGAAGATGCATTTAGGCCGCGATAGTAACGGCGGCAACGCCATAGTACTGGTGGAAATTGATGAAAAGCCGGCGGATGAGCCTCTGCAAAGTTTGCGAGCCCTGCCCAATATCAACGATGTTAAATACCTGGAATTTCCATCCTTGTGATAAATGGGGTCAGTGCCCGAGAAACAGAACGTCGATAACAACCCCTCACCCCTTTGGGGAGAGGGTTAGGGTGAGGGGAGACCATGCAGCAAACTCAGATCAATTGTCAGGAAACAGGTCTGTTAAGCCAACCTAAACCGGGCAATTAGCACGGGGAGCAGCATCAGATTTGCTACCAGTGCGGTTATCATCGCCAGGCCGGTCAGTAAGCCGAAATATATCGTCGGCATAAAATTCGATAGCGCCAGGATTGAAAATCCAAGTACCACAGTTACGGTGGTGTAATAAAGCGCGTAGCCGATGCTGTTGTGGCATCGCCTGATCGCCGCCCAGTAATCCTGGTCTTTTTCAAATTCGCTTCTGAAACGGTAAACATAGTGGATCGAATCATCGACACCGATACCGATGCTGATAGCAGCGATAGTAATCGTCATAATATCAAGTGGTATTCCGAACCAGCCCATCAACCCCAGGATTAGTCCCGCGGCGATCATATTTGGAATAATAGTAGCGATAGAGAGACGAATATCCTTGAACAGCAGGATAAACATGACCAGGATAGCTGCGAACACCGCGCCAATTGTCAGAATCTGCGACCTGAACAGGCTTTGCAAAAGATTGTTATAGAGTACCGCCATACCCGAGATGTTGACTTGCGTGTTTTCAAGCCCGAGTCCCTCGACGAAGTGACGACGAATCTTATCGATCAGGGCCTGTCGTTTAAGTGATTTATCCGATTCGTATATACGAATGCTAAAGTGAATTTGATTGCCATCGGCCGACAGGTAAGGGTTTATCAGTGTTTTTTTGACCTCGTCAGGCAGACGCTTATACACCAGGGCCAGTTCGAAATCGCTGTAAGCCTCGTCGTCGTTTAACGCCTCTAATAATTGCATGCCGGTATGTAATGATAATACCTTGCCGGTTTCCGGCAGGCTCTCCAGGTACTCGTGCATTTCGGCAATTTCGAGCAGACCATCGCTATTAAACCAGTAACTGGTGGTGGTGATATCAACACTTGGCGACAGGCCGGCAAATTCATCCGGCGGCGCGTCGACGATTACATCCAGCGGAGTAGTGCCGCCGAGTTTTTCATCGATGAGACTCATGCCCTGATAGATTTCCGTATCCGCCTTGTAGTAGTCGATGAAGCGATTTTCTACCGATAGCTGCGGTAAACCGGTTAGTCCTATGATAGCCAACATCACGAATGCCAGCAGTGTCTCGCTGCTATGATGTTGAATAAACCGTGCAATCGACGAGGTAATAGTGCCGGTAAGGTTGTTACCCTGTTTTTGATCGAGCCGAGGTAACAGCATCAAGATCGCCGGGAACAGGGTGAAGGCGAGTACGAATGATATGGATATGCCGATTACCATCATCCAGCCAAAATCAATTACCGGGCGTATACCGCTGACCAGCAGTGATCCGAAGGCGACCATTGTCGTAATCGCAGTGTAAAGACAGGGAACGAATTTATTTTTGACGGTTTCGCGCACCAGTTCAGGTTGTGAAGATTCTGTCTGTATGTTGGCTAACTCGCGATATCGCACAATCAAATGGATGATAAGCGAGAGGGTTACTATCAGAAGCAGTGAGATAAAGTTGGAAGAAACCACAGTCACCGGCCAATGTATCCTTCCCAGAAACCCCATCATTACCAGCACACTGGTTATACAGGTAAGCAGGGGCAACACAACCCAGATGAAAGAACGAAATGACAGGCTTAGAATGACGACGATAAAGCCGACAACCCCAATACCAAAATTCTTCAGATCCCCACGAATGTAGTCAATCGAATCGGCTACGATCATCGGTACGCCGCCGAGGTACAGGGTTGCGGTGTTGCGATGCGCATCCATGATAGTTCGCACTTTGCGGATGGTCTGAGCCAGTGCTTTCCGGCGTTGTAAATTGATATTTTTTACTTCCAGTCTGAGGCCATCGAGTCGTAGCTGTTCATCCTGGTCAAGCGCATGCGTCAATTTTTTTTCAATTAATAGATCGCGTTCCAGGGTTAACCCCGCAATTCGATCGTTTTGCTCCAGGTTAACCAGGATCGCAGTGGTATCGCCCTCGCTGCTGACCAGCAGATTTTTATAGAGCGCACTGCTGGTTAACTCCTTTTCGGCAAGCATGATATCAACATCATCGCTTTCAAGCGTGCGTATCCCCCTGGACATTTCGTACAATGTCGTCGGGGGACTCCTGACCAGGGGCACATCGAGTAATGTAATTACCGAGTCTACCAGCTTAATGCCGGCAAGCTCATCTCGAAGATTGCGAATATCGGACAGGGTAGCTGCACTGAACAAAGCCTGCACCGGGCTATAGGTGACGATTAAAAAATCGTCTGACCCGTACCGTTCACGGACACCGCGGTAGTATTTTAGCGAGGCATCATTTTCCAGAATCAGTGAATCAGCGGAGGCGTCTAGCTCAAAGCCTGATACATGAGCGAGAAAAAAGCCGACAATTACCGCAATAACGACAAGCGTGACAACTGGCTTTTGCAGAACGATCTTGCTGTACAGAGCGAGCAGCGATGACGCCGCCGAATCGATCCATTTTAATTTCGGTTCACCCATCATCTTTTATATTCGGCACGCACAATCAGTTCTCGTATTCATATCTGAGCGAAAGAGTACTAGCCTCATAGCAAATCATATACCGTGGGGTTGAATCTCTTGTAGCTCCACTGGTACTGGTCAGGGTGAGAACGCACCATCGCTTCGATGACATCGTTGAGATACTGTGCACTGTCGGTCTCCGCTGCGGTTAGTCGACCGTGATCCATCGTATCAATACTCAAATTATAGGTGGCTGAATTCTCTTCGCGGTACATCGCACCTATAAATACGTCGCATTCGACCCTGTCACAGATATGTTTGATCAGCGGTGTTGTTGCAGCCGCCTGGCCAAAGTAAGTCGAATCCACGTAAGCGCTACCACGATGAGGTTTTTGATCGGGTAGAATGATTACGGTTGCGCCGCGCTTCAGCCCCTTCATGAGTTTGCGCAGACCCGAAGGGTCAGTCGGTACTAACTGTGCACCGTTACGACTACGCGCCTGCCGAACAAATGCATCAATCTTTGGGTTTTTATGTGGTTTGTAGAGACTGAAAAGTTCGCTGTTATTCGCGATACGGATACCGAGTAACTCCCAGCTGCCAATATGAGGTGCGATAATGAGTCGACCTTTACTCGACTGGTTAAATTCTTCACATACCTTTTCGCTGCTAACCCTGGATAGAATCTTATCCACCGGCCAGCACCATACGGCTGCCAGCTCAAACAAAGAATAACCGGTATGTCGAATTGAGGTTCGACCCAGGTATTGCTGTTGCGAGGCTGGCAGCTTAGCCAGGCATAGTTGAATATTCTTTTCGGTCGGCCCGGAAATTCTGTTAGAGGTATGGATCGCGATAAATGCCAGGATCCGCGCTAACCAGTAATCAAAACCGATCGGGAAAATCGAAAGAAATAGAAGAATTACCTGGGATGCAGGTTTTTTCACTGCGCCCGCTATTTCGACTGGTCGATTTTCGCCCAGCTATCACGCAAGCTAATCGTGCGATTAAAAACCGGGGTTTCAGTAGTCGATTCAATATCACTGATAAAATAACCGAGCCGCTCGAACTGGTAGGCAAGCGCGTTGTCAGTGAGATCAATCGCGGGTTCCAGCATGGCATTATCGCTAACAACATTTGATTCTGGATTTATCGCAGAAACAAAGTCGGTCGCGGTGCCGGGGTTGGCTAGATTAAACAGGCGGTCGTACAAATTAACCCGTGCCTTGATCGCATGGCGTGCGCTAACCCAGTGTATCGTGCCTTTAATCTTGCGACCGTCAGCAGTTTTACCGCCACGACTTTCAGGGTCGTAGCTGCATATCAGTGAATCGATACTACCGTCTTTGTTTTTAATTACTTCCTTGCAGGTAATGTAATAGGCGAATCGAAGCCGCACTTCGCGTCCCGGAGCGAGGCGGAAAAACTTCTTAGGCGCATCTTCCATAAAATCTTCCTGTTCGATGTAAATCTCACGCGAAAATGGAATCTCACGTGTGCCGGATTCAGGGTTTTGCGGGTAATTGATGCCGGTCACGAGCTCTTCCTGATCTTCGGGGTAATTCTCAATTACAACTTTGAGTGGATTTATAACCGCCATGCGTCTTTCGGCACGGCTATTTAAATCTTCACGCAGGGCATTTTCGAGCACACCCATCTGAATCGTACTGTTTTTCTTGGTGATGCCGATCATGTTACAAAAAGAGACGATCGACTCGGGCGTGAAACCACGACGACGCATACCGGAGATTGTCAACATACGGGGATCATCCCAGCCCTCAACAAGGCCATCGTTGACTAACAGGTTGAGCTTGCGTTTGCTGGTCAGTGAATACTCGAGCTGCAGACGCGCAAATTCGATCTGGCGCGGATGGCAAGGTGGATCGAGCTTGTCCAGAATCCAGTCGTAGAGCGGCCGATGATCTTCAAATTCGAGGGTGCAAAGGGAATGCGTAACACCTTCGATTGCATCGGAGAGTCCGTGCGTAAAATCGTATAATGGGTAAATACACCACTTGTCACCGGTGTTGTGATGAGTCACGTGTCGAATGCGGTAAATAACCGGATCGCGCAATTTGATATTGGGCGACGACATATCAATTTTGGCGCGCAGCACATGTTCGCCGTCGGCGTATTTGCCGGCTTTCATGTCTTCGAACAAACGCAGATTTTCTTCCACACCGCGGTCCCGATATGGTCCGGCTACACCCGGCTCGGACAGGGTCCCCCGATTTTGCCGGATCGCATCGGCATCCTGACTGTCGACATAGGCATCACCCTGTTTTATCAGCTGTACGGCATAAGCATAGAGCTGGTCAAAATAATCAGAGGCGAAGGGATTGGAATGCCAGCTAAATCCGAGCCATTCGACGTCGCGGCGAATAGCATTGATAAACTCGATATTTTCTTTTTCAGGATTGGTGTCGTCGAAGCGTAAATTACAATAGCCGCCAAAATCGCGAGCTATACCGAAATTGAGGCAAATCGATTTGGCATGACCAATGTGTAAATAACCATTGGGTTCGGGCGGAAAACGTGTGATATCAGTCGTCGTTTTGTTACTGGCGATGTCTGCCGATATGGCATCACGGATAAAATTTGAAGTGTCACTGTCGACACGACCGGATTCTGACATGGGAAAGGGTATCTGCTAAAGATAGAAGCGCAGCATTTTAACCGATATATGCGGAAAGCTGAATATTATCGATTGTCTATTTGTTTAAAAGATTGGTGCTTCTGGTAAAGATACCCTAACCCTCGACAATTGCTCCTGCATTGTTCTACCACCGGGACGCCGGACCGCTACATCCATGTAGGCGTCTCCCAGAGGACGAGGGAACAACTATACTCCCTCGCCCCTCCGGGGAGAGGGCAGGGGTGAGGGGAAAATTCCACTCGCTAATCTTCTCCTCAAGATCAGGTTTCGGCAAATGCGGCGGCGCTGAAATTTCAGTACCAATATAAATAAAACCAATAATTTTCTCGTTTGCATCAAGGCCCAGCGGCTCACATACGCTCGCATCGTAAGCATTGTCGCCAGTTAACCAGATTGACCCAAAGCCCATCGCCTTGCTGGCTAACAGTATGCCGTGTGCCGCGGCGCCGGCACTCAGCATTTGTTCGATCTCGGGAATCTTGGGATTGTCACTCAGGCAGGCAACGACAACGACAATCAGGGGTGAACGCAATGGTTTATCTTTCTGTTTCTTCAAATAGGCCTGGGTAGCTTCGGGGTCACGTTTTTGCACCGCGGAAGCAAAAACCTCGGCAAGGGCGTGGCGCGCCTCACCACGGATGGTAATAAAGCGGTAGGGGCACAGGCGTCCGTGGTCCGGAGCATGCATCGCAAGCTCAAAAATTTGTCGCAATTGCGCATCGTCGGGAGCGGGCTCGGCCAGATTTTTGGCTGGGGTCGAATGCCGTTCTAATAGTTGCAACTGGGGATTCATTATTAGGTCTAACCAGGCTAAAGGCATATGATTATAGCCAACTATGCACTGGTAATAGAATGATAATTCGTAAAAGCATATGGGTTTTTGTGTTGATTGGGGTGTTAACGAGCGCGCCAACGATACTTGTGGCAGCCAATTCCCTCGCGCATCATCCCTCGCCTTACCTGGCCATGCACGCGGACGACCCCGTCAACTGGCAGGTCTGGGATGAAGCCGCGCTCAAGCAGGCGCAAGATCAAAATAAATTGATCTATATATCCGTTGGCTATTTTTCTTGCCACTGGTGTCACGTCATGCAACGCGAAAGCTATAGCGACAATGGCATTGCAGAATTACTCAACCAGGGCTTTGTGCCGGTCAAGGTAGATCGGGAACTGAGACCTGAACTTGATCGGCGTCTAATCCATTTTGTCGAAGAAACCCGTGGAACGGCAGGCTGGCCTCTAAACGTATTTTTAACGCCCGATGGTTATCCCGTGTTGGGTTTTACCTATTTGCCGAGGGCGGAATTTAGCAATGTGCTGATCCAGTTACAGCAGCAGTGGCAA
>QNFD01000141.1 GCA_003645435.1 Gammaproteobacteria bacterium
ATGTAGAGTGTTCGGTAGAACAGTTTCATATAGATTTGCTTGTTTTCAGCCTTGGAATGAAGGCCATCGGCGGTCATTTGGGCATCAACCGCTGCGTAATAATAGGACGGCGTATATTTCCCGCTCTCGCGTTTAAACAGTTGCCAGACTAGTATGTCCTTCCATTTTTTATCGATACCCAGAACCAGATCGGTGTAATTCGTTTTTAGCTTGTCCGGGTCAAAGCGTTGCAGTTTTCGACCTGTTTTTCGAAACAGGCTGGACATCCCCGATTTGTCATAATTGAGGCGCTTACCGACTTTATTGATGGTTTTCTCTTTGGCGGCAACCTGTGCTTCCAGCACGAATGTTTTGAATATCGCTTCGTTGGGCAGTTCACCGGTTGAATCATCCCATTTTGCCAACAAGACAGTGGTTTGAGGCAATACCTGATGCATGATTTTATTGTCGACACTGCGCGAAAGCATGTCGAAAATGGGAAAAAGAAAGGTAACCAGAATAAATACAAACAACGGTGCGACTAGCAATAATGCCGTCCTTTTGCGATGCCTCAGGGTGCGTCTCAGGGCGACTTTCAGGGGAATCCCATCCGGTGTTGTAATTTCTTCTGGATTGGCGTTGGATTCACTCATTACCTGTCTTAATCCTCTTTTTACCTTGTGGGTCATTACTCAATCCAGAGTATTTGCACCGGATAGATAACATCCTGGACAAATACTCTGGATTGAGCCGGAATTCTATTTGAACTCCGACTCTGATCTTACTGCTCTGCCTGTACTACAGTCTTAAGACGCTAACCAGGCCTCAAAACGCTCGCGCAGCTCGTCATTATGATCTGCCCACCAACCAACATCTTTTAATATGGTGTGCTTGGCGTTGGCCGGGGCCGTAGGCATATGCGGGCCCATCTCGATGCCCAACACCGCGTGCTTGCCCACCAGCGGTGCTGATGAGGCGCGCGCAGGGCCGTACGCAATGTACTTGGCCTGATCCGCCAAACGCTGGGTATCAGTAGCAAACTTCAGGTATGTCATGACTGCAGCCATATTTGGCGCACCTACTGGAACAACCCAGCCGTCTAGCCCAAAGAGCTGCCAGTCCCACATCATGCCGATGGGTTGCTTGTTCTCTTCGATCGCGGCAAACAAACGACCGTTATAGGCCGATGCTATAACTACTTCACCGTCTGCCAGCAACTGACCAGGTTGTGCACCTTTACTCCACCACACTACCTGATCCTTGATGGTATCGAGTTTGGCGAAGGCGCGATCTACACCTGCTTCTGTGTCCAGTACGTCATATACATCAGCCGCATCAACACCGTCCGCAATCAGCGCCCACTCCAGGTTACCCACAGGGTGTTTTTGCAGTGCGCGTTTGCCCGGGAATTTTTTCAGGTCAAATACATCGTGAATGGTCTTGGGTCCGTCTTTTAATATATCAGTACGGTAGCCAAAGGTGGTTGAGAAAACTATCTGCGGGACGAAACAAGGTGATACTTCGGCTGCTGCGCCAAAGTCATCTGCCGCTGGGGTACCGTCTGGCGCAGGTAGAAAGTCTTTGCCGTAATCAAATTCAACCAGCAGACCTTCGTCGCACAGCGCGATCGCTACATCGGGCTCCACGTCGACCAGGTCCCAGGTTACGTTGCCCGCTTCCGCCTGGGCACGAATCTTGGCTGCTGCTTCCGACGATGAGTCATCGTTGATTATTTTAATGTCAGGATTTTTCGCCATGTAGGGGTCGTGATAAGCCAGTTGCTGGCTCTTGGTATACGCGCCGCCCCAGGAGACGACAACCATTTGGGTCTCGGCTGAAGCTGTTGTAATACCTGCTGAACCGACTGCAATCGCAGTTGCCAGCATGGTTTGTTTAAAAACTGTTCTCATTTAATTTCTCCTCGGTCGATAAATAATATTTTATTTTACTAATTGTGAAGTGCCTGATTCGGTAGAAATTCGGCACTTTACTGCTTTTACTGCTGTACTACTTGTTATGTACTCTCACCGTCCTTATCTTAGTCAGTCGGGTCCAGTGCACGACAATCTTCTGTGGCCCAGCCTATACTTACCGTGTCACCTTCGGAAAGCTGGGCGTGAGCCATCGAATTAGGGATTTTGACAATAAAGTCGTCACGCCCGCAGACTTGCATGCGGGTTCGGATATGGTCACCCAGATAAATCAGTTCCATCGCCTTGGCATCGAAGTTATTTTCGTATTTGCCGGACTCAGGATTGACTTCAACTCGCTCTGGACGCAATGACAGCGTAGCACGCTTGCCTTCGCCAGCAATATTAACTTGCTTGGCAGAAATCTCGGAACCATCATCAGTCTTAACCTGACAAGTATCACCATTGGCACTGGTGACGGTTCCCAGTATGCGATTATTGTCACCTATAAAATCTGCGACGAAAGCATTGGTGGGTTGTTCGTATAGTTCATCGGGAGGCGCAAGTTGCTGTACCACTCCATCGTCAAATACCGCTACACGATTAGACATGGTCAAAGCTTCACTTTGATCATGTGTCACGTATAAAATTGTCACCTGAAGATTTTCGTGTATGTGCTTGATTTCGTACTGCATCTGTTCACGCAGATTTTTATCCAGCGCGCCCAGCGGTTCATCCATCAGTACCACATCGGGGTCGAAAACGAGGGCGCGCGCGACGGCGACCCGTTGTGCCTGACCACCGGATAGCTGCCCCGGGCGACGGTTGGCGAATTGACCAAGCTGTACCATGTCGAGCGCTTTTGTTACCTTTGCCTCACGCTCTGATTTACCCATGCTTCTCACTTCCAGCGGAAATGCGAGATTTTCACCCACCGTCATATGTGGGAAAAGTGCGTAGTTTTGAAATACCATGCCGATGCCGCGCTTGTGTGGTGGCACGCGATTGATAGGTTGCCCGGAAAGATAAATCTCGCCATGAGTGGCTGGTTCAAAGCCTGCGAGCATCATCAAGCATGTCGTTTTACCCGAACCCGACGGCCCGAGCATGGTCAAAAATTCTCCTCGTTCCATGTCCAGATTGAAGTCTTTGACGACGAGATTTTCGCCATCGTAACTTTTTTGGACATTTTCGAAGCGAACCAGAATATCGTTCGTAGATGACATAATTATTATTTTGGTTATTTTTTGTGAGCAGCAGACCGTAACTTATCTGATTTTTGATGTCAAATACAGGCAAGTAATCTGAAGGTCTTCTTGCCTGTTAAAAATCGAAGTCAGAATTAGGGTTTAATCAGCATTTAATTCAGTTCAAATATATATCCTGTTTATCCAGGGCCTCAAGCTCGGCAATATACAGGTCGCAAAAGAGACTATGTTTCACCTGGTTGGGTATGCCATGTCGGAAGGGTTTTACCAGTGTTTTCTGCTCCCTGCCGAAGGACAACCTGTCATGATCCTGCGTACCGTCGATGCTGGAACTTGCGAGGAGAATAGCTGGATATCCGATATTGTTGGTTTCCAGGATTGGGATGATCCTATCGAAGTAGCGATGACGCAGATAAAAGCCCGAAACTGGAAGCCCGGTCGAATTGGTGTTGACAAAAACTCTTATAGCCTGACGGTTCAACGATATTCGGCATGGCAGATTGCATTACCTAAGACCGATCTATTGACGATACAAAGATGCACGGCCTGGTCGATGATTCTCCTTGCTGGTTAAAGATTAAATTCAGGATTTATCAGGGCCTGTCGGTATTATCTTCCATACCTGTCAGAAATTCTGGGCCATCCAGGCGGTGTAACGTTCATTGACTGGTTCACCGAAATCAGCCCACCAGTCCGAGTCGGCTACTATGGAACGTGACATGACCTCCGCACGGCTGGGCAGGTGCTCCATGATATTCTTGCCATTATGGAACCAGGGCTCGCCTGCCTGAATGATTTTAAGAGCAGACTGACGCATTGGACCATAGTTAATGAAATGCGCCAGACCTGCCTGTTGCTCGGGTGCCGAGGCGTGTACCAGGAACTTCATCGCCTCCTCGGCGTTTGGTGCACCTTTTAGCAACACCAGCCAATCTTCTTCCAGTACCTGTCCGTCCCATACGGTGACGAACTTTTCGTTTTCGGAAAGTACTGCAGCACCGATACGATCGTTGAAAGCCAGTGACATCGATACTTGACCCGACTTCACCAGTTTTATTGGTTCCGCGCCAGAAGACCAAAACACGGCGTGGTCCTTGATCTTATCCAGCATCATGAATGCCCGGTCGATACCTTCATCGGTACTCATGACGTTATACACTTCTTTAACGGAAACACCGTCAGCCAGCAACGCCATTTCGATCAGTGCTTTAGGCCATGTATGAATACCGCGCTTGCCGGGGAATTTCTTAACGTTAAAGAAATCGGCGATCGTCGTAGGCTTGTCACCGACAAAAGTATCTTCTTCATAAAATGGGACATAAGACCATAAGACCTGTGGCACTACACAGTCATTCGGGAGTGGAACGAGCATGTCATCGTCCATTGAAGTGCCGTCAACTGTTGGCGTGAACATGCTGCGGTCGAGTTCTTCAAACAGGCCTTCGTCACATCCAAGGCGGGCTTCGTGTGATAATACGTCGACAATATCCCAGGTCACGCTGCCGGATGCTACCTGTTTCTTAATTTCGTCAAGTCCACCTTCGTAATTGATAAACTTGACCTTGCCTTTCTTCCAGGTGTCTGCATAGGCTTTTTGTTGTGAGCCAGTATATGCACCACCCCATGAGGTGACGTTTACCTCAGCCCGCGCGGCTACTGAAGTAGCCGCCACTATCAGGGCCAGCAAGGCGTGCTTTAATGGTATGTTCATAAAGTTCTTTTTCTTTTTGAATGGTTTTTCAGGATATCTTTGCGAGTCGGATTTGTGACGGGTTGTATTGATACTAGAGTAATACGTTTATACAGGGGGTTGTAGTAGTTTTTCGATATTCGTTGTTAGTGAGTCTCTGATATTTATCAGGGTACTTCTAATTTTTCATATCGGTTGGTTTCGACCGGAAAGCAGGCTATTCTTCCGCCGAGCAGATGGTTTTGATCAGTTTACTGCTCAGACTTATCCCTATTTTATTTGCAAACCCGATACAGGCTTTTTCCCGGGTGACGTCCCAGCTTCCATATTTCTTGTCTTGAAGGGTTAATTGGTGAACGAGTTTGATTACATAATTGTCGGTGCGGGTTCGGCAGGTTGTGTGCTGGCCAATCGTCTGTCCGCAATTTCCGACAACCGGGTGTTACTCCTCGAGGCTGGTCCCAGCGACTGGAATCCCTGGATTCATATACCAGTGGGCTATTTTAAAACCATGCATGATCCGAAACTGGACTGGTGTTATCGCACTCAACCGGACCCGGGAATTGCCGGGCGAAGCCTGCAGTGGCCGCGCGGAAAGGTGCTCGGTGGATCCAGTTCACTGAATGGATTGCTTTACGTGCGCGGGCAGGCCGAGGACTACGACCGCTGGGGGGCGCTCGGGAACCAGGGTTGGAGTTTTGCGGAGGTTTTACCTTATTTCAAAAAATCGGAAGACAACCAACGCGGCGCAGATGAATACCATGGCGTCGGCGGTCCGCAAAAAGTGTCGGACTTGAGGCTCCGACGACCGATAGCCGAGCATTTCATTAAAGCGGCAACCGAAATCGGCATTCCACTCAACCACGATTACAATGGCGCCGCGCAGGAAGGTGTCGGTTATTTTCAGCAAACTGCCAGCAGGGGCTTGCGCTGGAGTACCGCGAAGGCTTTTTTGAGGCCCGCAAGACATCGCCGTAACTTAACAATTATTACCAATGCGCAGGTAACCAGGTTATGGCTAAATGGACGCACGGTAGCGGGGCTTGAATACAGCCAGGGTAATGTAATTCACAGGGTTAGCGCTACTGCCGAGGTAATCCTGAGCGCGGGTACCATTAATACTCCGCAGATATTACAGGTTTCAGGTATTGGTGATGCCGATGTGCTGGGCGCCGCCGGCGTCGATACCCTTCATCATTTGCCGGGTGTGGGCAAAAACCTGCAGGATCATTTGCAGATACGGCTGGTATTCAAGACCAGCGAACGAACCCTGAATGATGAGCTGAATAATTCGCTGAAGAAACTCAAGGTTGGCCTGCAGTACTTCTTGACCCGAACCGGGCCGTTGACGCTCGCCGCTAGCCAGGTTGCAATCTTCACGCGTTCCAGCGACGCGATTGGGCGCCCCGATATCCAGTTTCACATGCAACCCCTGAGTGCCGATAAACCCGGCGAGGGAGTACATCCGTTTTCAGCCTTCACCGCATCGGTTTGCCAGCTCAGGCCGCATAGTCGCGGCGAGATACGCATCAATTCGAATGATCCGTTCGAGTATCCGACTATCCAGCCGAATTATTTATCGGACCCGAGAGACTGCCAGGTTGCGATTGACGCGATCAAGGTGGCAAGGAGAATTGCCGCGGCGCCGTCTTTGCAGAATCACATCGTTGAAGAATATGTGCCGGGCAGTCACTATGCGAGCGACGCCGAACTGCTTGAGGCCGCGCGTCAACATAGCCAGACCATCTATCATCCCGTCGGCACCTGTAAAATGGGGCAGGATGAATCCGCCGTTGTCGATGCGCGACTGAGGGTACATGGAATCGAAAAACTAAGAATAGCCGACGCGTCAATCATGCCCGAGATCGTATCGGGAAATACTAACGCGCCGACCATCATGATCGGTGAAAAGGCCGCTGACATGATTCTTCAAGATAACTAACGGCAGCACCATTTAACCTTTTGGTAAGTAGGGTATGG
>QNFD01000142.1 GCA_003645435.1 Gammaproteobacteria bacterium
AGGGAGTTAAAAGTCCCCTCTCCCTGAGGGAGAGGGCTAGGGTGAGGGTGCATGAAGCGAGCACGAAGGCTTTATATCCGAATCAATAGACTATCCCCGCGGAACCTTCCCGCCTATTGCATTAGTCACTTCGGCGGCGGCCCGCTTCACCATCGGCCCGAGTTTTGCGACAACCTGATCGGGAAATCGTACCGTCGGCCCGGATACTGAAATTCCGGCAACCGCTTCACCGAAGGTATTGTAGATATTCGAGGCCACGCAGCGCATACCCGAATAACGCTCCTCATCGTCGATCGACCAACCGCGTTTACGGGTTTCTACGAGGTCGGCAAACAGCCGATCAGTTGATGCCAGGGTTTTCGAAGTGAACTCGGGTTGGCCTTTCAATTCCAGAATTTTTTCCACATCCCGGCGAGGCATGTCGGCGAGGAGAGATTTACCGATACCGGATGCGTGCATATGACTGCGAGTACCGGGCCGAAAAAATGCGCGGATGGGATTGTGGGTTTCAATTTGATCGATAAAAACGACATCACCTTTATCGGCAATACCGAGATTTGCGGTCTCGCCCGTATCTTCCATCAAGCCACGCAATATTTTTCTTGCGGCCTCCACCAGGTTGGTTCTCGCCAGGTAGGTATTGCCGATACGAAACGCTTCGATACCAACCTGCCACTCCTGGGTGGTTTCATCGAATCCGACAAAGCCGTGCTTCTGTAAAGTGAACAGGAGCCGATGGGTCGAGGAGGGCGGCATATCGGTACGAATTGCCAGGTCGGTCAGGGTGATGTTGCCGACCTGGGCGAGTTCGCGTAACAGGATGAGACCGCGGTCGAGTGCTCGTACCGTGCTCAGTTTAGTATCTGTATCGACCGATCTGGGCCGGCCGCGTGGTCTTTTCTGAACTGGTATTATTCTGTCTTTACTCATTTTTACACCGGCTATCCGCCTTTTAGTCTCCCGATCAGGTGAAATTAAAATTCCTGAAATTAATTTACAAAAATTCTGGAAAATAAAAATCCACCGATAATCAATAAGTTAATCATTTAATATTAATAATGGAAAATAATTTCAGAAAAATTGAAAAATATTATAGATCATTTATATTAGATCCAACATCAATATAGATAAGGAAAAACCATGACCGGCCAGAACCCTGTTTTTATTCCAGGCCCAACGAATATTCCCGATCGCCTGCGCGCCGCGATGAACGTTCAGACATGCGATCACCGCGCGCCAGATTTTGTAGAGTTTCTTTTGCCCTTGCTTGAAGACCTGAAAAAAGTGTTTAAAACTGAAACCGGCAGGGTTATTACCTTTCCGGCGAGTGGCACCGGCGGTTGGGAAGCGTCGATTACGAATACGCTTTCACCCGGAGACAAGGTACTGGCGGCGCGTTTCGGTATGTTCTCTCAGCGTTGGATTGATATGTGCCAACGACTCAATCTTGATGTAGAAATCATCGAGTGTGATTGGGGAACCGGTGCACCTGCCGAACGTTATGCTGAGCGATTGGCAGCCGACGGTAAACATGAAATCAAGGCGGTGCTGGTAACCCATAATGAAACCGCGACGGGCGTCAGGAGCGATGTTGGTGCCGTACGCAAGGCGATGGATGCGTCAAATCATCCCGCGATGCTGTATGTCGACTGTGTTAGTTCGCTCGCCTCGATGGATTTTCGCATGGATGAGTGGGGTGTGGACCTGGCCGTATCCGGTTCGCAAAAGGGTTTTATGCTGGCGACCGGTATGACGATTGTCGGTGTCAGCCAGAAGGCTATGGCTGCTTGTGATACCGCAACTTGCCCACGCGTATTTTTTGATTTCGGTGATATGGCGAAGGCCAACGCTACCGGCGGATATCCCTATACTCCCGCGCTGCCGTTGTTGATGGGCTTACGCGAAAGTCTGAAAATGCTGTTTGAAGAAGGTCTGGATAATGTTTTTGCACGCCACTTCCGTATCGCCGAGGGTGTACGCAGGGCGATCCAGGCCTGGGGTCTGAGTCTCTGCGCGGTGTCTCCCGATCTTTATTCCGATACCGTCAGCGCCATCTACGTGCCTGAAGGCTTCGATAGCGATGTGCTTACCAATCACGCCTTCGATAAGTACCGAGTTTCCTTCGGTGTCGGCCTGGGTGCAATGGCCGGTAAGGCATTTCGGATCGGCCATCTCGGATCCATGACCGATGTCATGGCGTTATCGGGTATTGCCGCGATTGAGATGGCGATGAAAGATCTCGATTATCCGGTCGAACTCGGATCGGGTGTCTCGGCTGCACAAGAGTACTACCGTAGTAGCACCAGTATTGCGCAATCTCAGGCTGCCTGAGGGGAAAGTGAAGTCATGCCTAAAACGAAACCATTGTATACCATGTCCAGTACCAACCAGCTCTACATCCCGACTTTTGAGGATGTGAAAGCAGCGCATAAACGGATCGCGCCTTATATTCATCGCACCCCGGTATTGACCTCAAGCTATTTCAATAATCTCAGCGGTGCGGAGTTGTTTTTCAAATGCGAAAATTTCCAGAAAGCGGGTGTTTTTAAGGTACGCGGCGCCTGCAATGCAGTATTTGGCCTGTCGGATGAAAAGGCAGCAAAAGGCGTCGCAACTCATTCATCGGGTAATCACGCACTGTCACTGAGTTATGCCGCGGGACGTCGAGGCATCCAGGCTACCGTGGTGATGCCCCGCACCGCACCCGAGGCGAAGAAGGCCGCGGTGCGAGGTTATGGCGGCGAGGTACTCGAATGTGAACCCTCGACTGCCGTACGTGAGGAAATGCTGAATGAATTAGTCGCAAGAACCGGCGCTGATTTTGTTCATCCCTACAATGACCATCGGGTCATCGCCGGGCAGGGCACCTGTTCACTCGAACTTTACCAGGATATTGAATCGCTCGATGCAATAGTCGCACCGATTGGCGGCGGTGGCATGATTTCGGGTACTTGTCTGACCATGTCTAACCTGTCACCAGAGACAGCTATTTATGCAGCAGAACCCAAAAATGCAGATGATGCTTATCGATCATTTCACGCGGGCGAAATAATCGAAGACGATTCACCGCAGACCGTTGCCGACGGGCTCAAGGTAAGCCTGCGTCCGCGCACCTGGCATTTTGTCTCGAAGTATGTGACTGATATTTTGCTCGCAACCGAAGAAGAAATCATCGAGGCGATGTACCTCACCTGGCAGCGCATGAAAATTGTTATCGAACCGAGCAGCGCCGTGCCGCTGGCGACCATACTCAAGAATAAACCACTGTTTGAAGGGAAACGCGTCGGCGTAATCCTGACCGGCGGCAACGTGGACCTTAAAAAACTTCCCTGGATGAATTCCTGAATTAATTGGAGAAACGCAATGAATGCAATCAATAAAGCCGCCGATTTTGTCGTTGGCCTGAATATCCCGGCCGAGATCGGTATGGACGCGGAAGACATCTGTACGCCCGCGCTGATCGTCGACCTCGACGCTTTTGAGCACAACATCGAAGTCATGCAACAGTACATAGTGGAACATGGCCTGCGTCACCGTGCCCATGCAAAAACCCACAAGTCGGTTGATATCGCGCTTTACCAGATCGAACATGGTGGTGCCTGCGGCGTTTGCTGCCAGAAGGTTTCCGAGGCCGAGGCGATGGTTGCCGGCGGCGTAAAAGATGTGCTGGTTTCCAACCAGGTTGTCGATCGCAGGAAAATCAACCGCCTCGCAATGATGGCAAAAAAGGCGCGAACCCTGGTCTGTGTCGATGATGCGGGCAATATCGATGATCTTTCCGCTGCCGCGGTGAAACACGGGGTGACGATTGAGTGCCTGGTCGAGATCGACTGTGGCGCCGGGCGCTGTGGCGTGCAATGGGGAGATCCCGTGGTCGCCCTCGCAAAAAAGATCGCTGCCAGTGATGGCTTGAAATTTTCCGGCCTCCAGGCTTACCAGGGTGCCGCCCAGCACGTGCACGAATTTGAGGAACGCAAGGGCAAGATTGATACCGCGATTAAGCAGGTGGCCGATACCGTCGAAATGCTGAAAGCCGAAGGTCTCGAATGTGACATCATCGGCGGCGCCGGTACCGGCTCTTACTACTTTGAGGGAACCTCGGGTGTCTACAACGAAATGCAGTGTGGTTCCTACATATTCATGGATGCCGATTATCAACGCGTAAAAGATGATAAGGGTGGAAACATCTCTGAATTTCAGAATAGCCTGTTTATCTGGACATCCATCATGTCAAAGGCTAAAGCTGACAAGGCTATCTGCGACGCGGGCCTGAAGGCGCAAAGTGTCGATTCGGGTTTACCCGTGATCTTCGGGCGTAGCGATATCGAATACATCAAATGCGCCGACGAGCATGGTGTAATTTCCGATCCTGACGGCAGCCTGAAACTCAATGACAAGTTAAAGCTGGTTCCGGGCCACTGCGATCCGACCTGCAATGTCTACGACTGGTATGTCGGAGTGCGTAACGGCAAGGTCGAATGTCTGTGGCCGGTGTCGGCACGCGGGATGGCATTCTAATGCTTATCGTAACCGAGGATACCTGCAAGCAGGTGATAGGGCGCGGCGATTCTTTTCAGGCGGTAGAAGCTGTTTTTGCCGCGATGGCAAAGGGTGATGCCTGGAATTTCCCGGTCGTTCGCGAGGCGATCGGATATGCCGATGCACTCTATGGCTTTAAATCTGGTTTTGATCGGGCCGGTCTTTCACTCGGCGTAAAGTCGGGCGGTTACTGGCCGGGTAACAGCAAAAAGGGACTGACCAATCACCAGTCCACGGTGTTCCTGTTTGACCCGGATAGCGGGCAGCTACAGGCGCTGGTCGGTGGTAATTATCTGACCGCGGTACGGACCGCCGCGTCCAGCTCGGTATCGATTGCCCATCTGTCACGCAAGGATGCCAGGGTACTCGGTATGGTCGGCGCTGGACATCAGTCCACCTTTCAGTTGAGGGCAGCACTCGAGCAGCGAGATTTTGGAAAAGTAATTGGCTGGAATCTGCATAAGGACGACTTATCTAAACTACAGGCGATAGCCGAGGAAAACGGGCTGCCTTTCGAAGCGGTCGAACGCGAGCAACTTGCGGCAGAAGCCGATGTCATTATCACCATTACCTCGGCACATGAATCGCTAATCATGAAGGACTGGGTAAAACCCGGTGTGCATATCGCCTGCATGGGAACCGACACTAAAGGCAAGCAGGAAGTCGATCCGGAGCTGGTGGCGATGGCCACCGTATTCACCGACGAAATCGCACAATCCGTAACCATCGGTGAGACCCAGCATGCGATTGCCGGCGGATTAATCAGCGAAGACGATATCACCGCGATCGGCGATGTCATCAATGGTGATCATCCCGGGCGTAGCAGCGATACCGAAGTCACCCTGTTTGATGGCACAGGTGTTGGATTGCAGGATCTGGCGGTTGCCTCCGCAGCGGCAAAACTGGCGGTAGAGCAGGGCATGGCGCAGCAGGTTGAGCTTTGATTGTTTGTTTTGGTTTGCAGCCCTGATGGGAGCTTAGACGATTGCGAGATCGCCTCTTTCTCCTTTTATGAACCCGAAGGGAAGATATCCCGAGGGGGCTGGCGCAGGATTAGAAACCCAGTTCAATCCAGTAGGGCCGATGATCCGAACCATCTGCGGAATGATCGACCCAGGCCCGTTCGACCTGTTGAGCCAGGCAGGGGGAGAGGAAGCAATAGTCCAGGCACAAACCATGACCCGGCTCACGCTCGGGCGGATCAGGCCACCAACTGGTGCGATCATGTGATCGCTGTCTGGCACTGGTCCAGCTATCAACAAAGCCATCCAGATGCTCGACCCGGCCATTGCAAGGGTCTAGCGCCCCCACTATCCTGTCGTATTCCTCGCTATCGGGCACATTATTGAAGTCGCCCATGACGACCGTTTCCGTGGGCATCACCGGTGCAGTCTCACCATTATTCCAGTTCAGTATGGCCATATGCTGGGCCTCGACTGGATTGACCTTCGCGTTTATATCACCACCAGTCCAGGCACCGCCGCTCACCCGGGCGTTTCGATGAAATTCGAGTAACCGATCAATCTGCATAAGGCGATCTCGCGGAGAAACCGCGGAGAGGTGCAGGGAATAAACCTTAAGGGGACCTGAAGGCGTATCCACCACGCATTCAATAGCCCCGGTATCCATGTTCAAACTGTTCACCGTGCCCAACTTTGGAAACACAATCAAACGCGACATCCGAATGGGCCAGCGAGAAAGCAGCATGGGACCAAATTGGCGGCGCCGATTGAGCACGGTTCCTTCATCGTTGCGCGTACTGGCATCCACATCGAATGCCGGACAATATGCCCAGTAGAACTCGGGCAGGTGATTTCCAAGGATTTCAGGCTGATCAGTCATGCCGCTGTGTTCCCAGAAACGCTCCACTTCCTGCAAGGCGATAATGTCTGCATCTCGCACGGTTTCGGCGATGCGTCCAAGATCTACTTGCTGGTCGAGCCCCAGGCCAAAACGGATGTTATAACTAACAAGTTTCATAATTTTTCCAGGGAGTCTATGACCAGCTTGCTTGAGGAGTTAGATTTTTTATGCGTAGCACTTACTAATACTGTAGGCGAAAACGGTAATATTTCTGTTGTTACTGCCGTATCGACGATATTTAACCATGCCCCAACGGGTATAGGAAGTTTTTAAACCATTCCGGCTATCCACGCTGAAGTTCATTAACACCCTCGAACAGTTGTCTGGAGCGATGAATTCCCAACACCAAA
>QNFD01000143.1 GCA_003645435.1 Gammaproteobacteria bacterium
CGCTGGCCCTGCAAATCGGCAGTTTCTTTGGCAACAGGCCAACGTAATTGATTGTTACGAACGATGAAACGGTTTATCACCTGGCCGTGAACATAGGGCTCAATGCCGCGCATTGTCGTTTCGACTTCGGGTAATTCGGGCATCGTCTGGTTACATCAGTCAGCGATCTTCGCGGCGGCAGTCATAGCAGAGGTTAAGATTTCGGCTTGGTGAATGAGAGCAATTCCTGCTGCTGTCTTTCGTGAAAATGATACTCGACTCCGAGATCGGGACGCGCGATAACTAATTCGGGATAGATAGACATTAACAGAAACTCGATTTCAGAACCGTCATCCAGTCCCGCGACTATTTTTTCTAATGGCGAACCGGATTGCTTAAATATCTTAACCGCGGGGGCTTCCAGGGTTTGCCAGTAATCAATGAGTTGATCCAGGCGATCTGCTGGGATATCGGTGGGCGCGTCGGATTGCCAGCTAGTGGTACCGTCCCTGATCAGCTTTGGCCCACCATCTAGCTGGAACGATTGTAGGGGTATAGATGGCGGTAACAGGCGTTTGTCGATTAAGCCGACGATACCCTGTGTTAAAAACGGCTGATGTATATCAGCGAGTAGATATATAGTTGTCCCAATCATCAAATACCGGCGATTATCGATATTATTAGTGGTGCCGAAAAAAATTCGGGTGTCGTTAAGTGATAATGTAACCTTCGGATCCTGTAGACCCAGGGCCGACAGGTCGATGCCCGTGGCTGCTATTGAGGCTTCTGATTCGCTCACAGTAATTCCAAGGATTCGTTCGATGGTGATACTGCGGGCAGGCCACTGTACGGGTGATTCGATTAGCCACTGGTCTGCCGACCTGCGTAATACGATGTGCTCATCCCCGAGTTGAATGGTTACACTCATTACATCAGCCGGCTTTAAGCTCGTAATCGGGTTTCTGGCCTCGCTGCCGGACTGATCCCTGTAGCCGAGCAGCAGGGATACGCCGATCACGAGGGCCAGTAAACCGTTAATAAGCCAACGTTTGCTTAGCATTGACCACATTCTTAGTTACCGTTTGCGCCGCTTTAACCAGATTGTCAGCCCGGTACCGAATAACAGGACTGGTAAAATTAGCAGGAAACTGAGACCGATGATAACTTGTTGGGTTTGGGTTAAATCGAGTTTCGTATCGGGTGCCGCGCGCGGGCTGATCGCAATCAGATTGTCATCGTGGCTTAACCAGTTGATCAGGTTGACGCCAATTTCGAGGTTACCGCCGTTGCCCAGGTAGCGATTGGAAAGGAAATCGGCATCGCCTACCACGGCGATCCGTTGTTTAGATACTACATTATCGTCATCTTCATAATCGGCTGCCAAGGTGAGACCAATCGTGAGCGGCCCGCCAAGCTCATCATCGTTATCGCCATTGAATATCTCGCCGGCCATTTTTCCGGTTTCACTCCAACTGGAATCGCCGCTGCGTAAAAAATTGAGACGTTCCCAGATACCGGCTTCACCATGAAATTCAAGTGCCTGTGCCTGTGGAAATATTGTCAGGCTGTCGAGACCCCGGGTTATCGGGTGTCGCGGATAACTGTTGACGATGGCAAAATCGACCCGATTCAATCCGAGCAACTGGCTATTGGGGTCAACGATCACACCCGGCAGAAATTCGATTGCAAGCATATCGGCAATCGGTTCGAGGCCATCGATCGCCTGCTCAGGATCGGCGAGCCATAACAGATTACCGCCACGTCCCAGGTAATCCTCGATTAAATCTACCTCGCCCGGCAAAAGCGGTACGCGTGGACTGGCAATTACGAGCACGTCGGTATTAGCGGGAATGCTGTTGGTCTGGGTTAGCGCTATATTTTCTATGGAAAAGCCTTTGCTCGCCATTTGCGCGGCAAATAAACTGAGGTCGTGATTGGCCTCGCTATAAGGGTTGCGCTCACCGTGGCCCTGCAAAAAAACCAGCCAGCGCTCGCCTTCGCGCATTAATCGCTGAATCGAATTGGTAACATTTGTTTCGGTCACGGGGCTGATATTTTCGCTGCGTCCCTGATATTCGATCACGGTTTCACCATCACGGCGGATGTCGTATTTACGTAGTAGATCTGGGTATAAATCGGGGTTTTTAATGTCTAACTCGATCTTAGGTTGTTCGCGTTGATAGCGTTCAAACAGTTGTTCCAGTAGTTCACGTTTTTCATTAAGCGGTGAAACGAAGACGGTTATCTTGAGTCGATGCTGGAGTGAACCGATCAGGCGAATACTTTCCTGGGACAGGCTATTGCGCTGATTGGAGGTGAGATCGATGACCAGTGGATTGAGCTGACTAAACCATGCGAGCAAACCCAGCGCGGCCAGAAGCAAGAGCATAAACAATCCCGACTGGAAGCGTAGCTGGTTGCGAATACGTGCATTGATCATCACAGTATGCGCTCCCGGTCCAGCTGACGGATAGTCAATATTAAAAATGCGCTAATCAATATCAGGTAATAGGCGATATCACTGGAGTCAAAAACACCTCGCAGCATGCTCTTGTGATGCTGGAGTATTGATAAATAGCTTACCACGCTGTCACTATCCGCGATTGATTCACCGATCCAGTCGATTATCCATAACATTAACAGGGCGCCAAAAGTGCTGGTAGCCGCGATCGTCTGATTGTCAGTCAGGCTCGACAGGTAAAGCCCAATAGCGGCGAAAGAGCCGAGCAACAATAGCATTGCCAGGTAAATCGAAAATAGCTTGCCGGCGTCAAGCTCGGTGCCCATGTAGAGGGACAGGGGCATTAACATTAACAGGCTGACGAGAACAACCACAAACAGGAACAGGCCGAGAAATTTACCCAGCACGATCTCGGTCATACTGATCGGAGACGATATCAATAGACTAAGCGTTTTATTGCGTTTTTCTTCGGCGATAGTACGCATCGTGATCAGCGGCATCATCATCAGCAGAATGACTGCGGCTAACTGGAACAGGGAGGCAATTACGATGTCGGTAACGCCGGGCGCATTTTTGAGATTAAGCAGCTGGGGCTGGAGGGTAAAGTAATTGTCTAGTTGAGCGAGGAACATATAGCCGAGAATAGTCTGCATTATGCCCAGAATCACCCATGCCAGGGGCGACAGGAACATGGTCGTGAATTCGCGCCTGGCGATTGTCAAAATCATGAGCCGGGCTCCCCGGTTTCATCGACAGCCCTGTCATCCTGGGTTAGTTCGATAAACAGGTCCTCCAGGGACCTGTGGTCGGGAATGAGCTCGAACAGGCCCCATTGCTGTGCTACTGATTCCTGGATCAGGGATTCGACCGGAGAAGCGGTATTGAAATACAGGCGAAACCGGTTGCTGTCGATGGTTTCAACCTGTTCAACCGATTCCAGTTGCGCTAATCGTTCAGGTCCTGGCGGTTGTTTCAGGGCGACGACGATACTGTGCTCGCTACTCTGGTCCTCAAGCATTTCAATAGAAGCCTTATAAATTAGTTTTCCCTCACGAATTATTTGCACGCGGTCGCAGGTGGCCTGTACCTCGGACAATATATGGGTCGAGAGTATTACGCTGCGCTCGGAGCCCAGGGTCTTGATCAGGCTGCGTATTTCGCGTATCTGGATGGGATCGAGTCCAACAGTTGGTTCGTCGAGGATTACCACTGGGGGATTGTGAATGATAGCCTGGGCAATTCCAACACGCTGCTGGTAACCCTTCGACAGGTTACCGATCAGTCGATGGCCGACTTCGTTGAGACCGCAATCTGATTTAACCTGTTCCATTGCCGGGGCGATTGCGGGGCGCTTCAGGCGGTGTAATTTTGCACAATACTTCAAAAATTCGTCAACCGTTGCCTCTCGATAGACCGGCGGATGCTCAGGCAGGTAGCCGATTAGTTGTTTAGCCTGCCTGGGCGACTCGATAATATCGAAACCGCCGATAAGCACCTGGCCTTCACTGGGCGCGAGGTTGCCGGTGATAATCTGCATCGTGGTCGACTTGCCGGCACCATTGGGACCCAGGAAGCCCAGTACCTCCCCGGGTTCGAGGGAGAAACTTAGCTGGCTAATGGCACAATGCTTCTGGTAAAAACGAGACAGGTTTTCAACTTTGATTAAAGCTGTCGAATCCATAATTGAGTCTTAGTAAATCGGCCGCTTCATGATACCGATATATCTGCGATATTAAAGCAGACTGTCTCTAAAAGCCGACTTTTTCGATGATCGCTATTTGAGCCGGGCACAAAAAAACCGGCGTTGGCCGGTTTCTTTTAATCTATTGGCCGTAGCCGGCTACTTGATCTTGGCTTCTTTGTACTCAACGTGCTTACGTATCACTGGATCGTATTTTTTAAACACCAGTTTATCCGGTGTATTCTTCTTGTTTTTATCAGTCGTGTAGTAGTGACCGGTGCCGGCGCTGGAAACCAGTTTGATTAAATCTCTCATCATAAATCTCCTAAAACTTTTCGCCGCGTTTGCGCATGTCGGCAATGACGGTATCAATACCATTTTTGTCGATGATGCGCATTCCCTTGGTAGATACACGCAGTTTGACCCAGCGATTTTCTGATTCTACCCAGAATTTATGGTTGTGCAGGTTAGGCAAGAAACGGCGACGCGTCCTGTTATTAGCGTGCGATACGTTGTTTCCGCTAACAGGTTTTTTACCTGTAACTTGACATACCCGGGACATGGTTAACTCCGTGAATGAAGCGTGATTGCTTTCGAGGGCGCGAACTCTACCAGAAGCAATACCAGTATTCAAGCATATGGGGGCCGAATAACACGGGATAGTGGGCTATTTGCAGATTCCCTTTATGCAACATGCGGGCTAAGATGCGGGATGGTATTTCAGGCTCAGGTAAAGCATTAATGGATATAGTTTTTATTCGCGATTTACAGATCGAAACCGTCATTGGCATCTATGACTGGGAAAGAAAAGTGAAGCAAATTATCAGTCTCGATATCGACATGGCGGCCGATATTCAAAAAGCCGCCTCTAGCGATAATATCGACGATACGCTGAGCTATAAAACAGTCGCCAAGCGGCTGATTGCCTTCGTCGAACAAAGTGAGTTCGAACTGGTCGAAGCCCTGGCCGAGAAAATATGTGAAATTATTCGTGAAGAATTCAACGTACCCTGGGTACGCTTAACCCTTAACAAACCCGGCGCAGTGCGCGGGTCTAAATCGGTAGGTGTCATGATCGAGCGCGGACAGAAACCAGAATGACCGCAACGGTTTATGTCAGTCTTGGCAGTAATGTCGACCGCGAGAGCAATATTCGACTCGCTATCAGGGACATGCGGCGGATTTTTGGTGAACTCAGGCTTTCACCGATTTATGAATCAGAGGCGGTAGGTTTCGATGGCGATGATTTTTTAAACCTGGTGGCCGGTTTCGAGTGCGATATTGATGTTCGTGAGGTG
Source organism: Gammaproteobacteria bacterium (assembly GCA_003645435.1). Next base: position 5,420 of record QNFD01000143.1, read on the forward strand.
GTCCTCGCATTAGGCGCAATTGAAGACGAGCTCGGTCGGGACAGGACCCTGCCTCGATTTTCGCAGCGGCCGATTGATCTGGATATCCTGACTTACGATGATCTTGAAATAGATGAAGAAGGGCTTCAGATACCGCGTCATGAAATACTGGTAAATGCCTTTGTGCTTAGACCCCTGCAAGACCTGGCGCCGCATACCTTGCATCCGCTCGCGAAAAAAAGTTACCGGGAATTGTGGCAGGTGATGCTGCCGACCGCGATTCACACCGAAATCTACGACCTGCCGCTGGATTGATCGACGGTTTTTAAATTTGAGCAGGCTCCTAATGCAACCCCTTCAAAGCCTCGATCAGGGCCGAGCATTCGTCATCGGTGCCGATTGATATACGAATAAAATTCTCTATACGTGAAGTTTCGAAATGGCGTACCAGAATGCCTGCTTTTTTAAGCTCCGCGTAGAGCTGCGAGGCAGGGTACGAAGAATGCCGGGTGAAAATGAAATTACTTTTCGAAGGTAATACTTCAAACCCCAAATCCGTCAGTGCCTCGGTCAGCCAGTTTCGGGATTCGATGATTTTATCTTTGCATTGCTGGAAATAATCATCATCGCCTAGTGATGCAATTGCCGCCGCGCTGCCGAGTCGATCGACAGGATAAGAATTGAAAGAATTCTTGACCCGGTTCAAACCCTCGATTAATTCGACATGTCCCAGCGCGTAGCCGAGGCGTAATCCAGCCAGACTGCGCGACTTGGAAAAGGTTTGTACCACCAGCAAATTAGGGTATTCGTTTACTAATGCCTGGCATGATTCGGCACCAAAGTCGACGTATGCCTCGTCGATGACGACCACTGAATCCGTGTATTCGAGCAATTCCCTGATTGCCGCCAGGGTTAGAGTGATGCCGGTAGGGGCATTCGGATTGGCGATGATGATGCCGCCGTTCGCTTGTCGATAGTCGCTTACATCGATAGCGAAATTAGAATCAAGTGCAATGGCCCGATAGTTGACCCGGTACAACGAACAGTAAACCGGATAAAAACTATAACCGATGTCGGGGAAAAGAATGTCGTCCCGACCCTGGAAAAACGTCTTGAAACTATGCGCCAAAACCTCGTCAGAACCGTTGCCGACAAAAATCTGTTCGCATTCGAGGCCCGTGTAGGCCGCCAGGGCCTGCCTCAGTTGCCTGGATTCCGGGTCGGGGTATCGCCGCAGGTTTTCAACCGCGTAACTGTTAATGGCTTTTGTCACAGCAGGCGAGGGCGGGTAGGGATTCTCATTAGTGTTTAGCTTGATATATTGCTGATCCTGCGGCTGCTCTCCCG
>QNFD01000144.1 GCA_003645435.1 Gammaproteobacteria bacterium
ACATAGTCGATGCCATGTTGCAATGTCATGAGCGCAGTACCTTTATCCCCGTGCTTGCAAATTCATTCGCTAATCGCACCGCCGAAGTTGAAGTGCAGCACGCCGAGCGCGAGAACGACGATTCCAAATACAACCTGTGGAAACTGATCAGTCTGCAGTTTGATCTGCTTACCAGCATGACCACTTTTCCTTTGAGACTATTGAGTATCGTGGGCGGCGGTATAGCGCTTATGGGGTTCTTGCTGAGTTTTGTGCTGATTGTTACACGGTTGATCTATGGTTCCGAGTGGGCCGCGCAGGGTGTTTTCACTGTTTTCGCGATCCTGTTTATTTTTATTGGTGCGCAATTGTTAGGCATGGGCCTGCTGGGTGAATATATTGGCCGCATCTACAACGATGTCCGGGCCCGACCGCGCTATTTTGTGAAGGAAATCGTGGGTGAAGAAATAGAAGCAAAGACAAGTAGAAAAACCAAAACCAAAACAAAGGCCAGAGTTAGTCTGGCCAAACAAGTTTAGCTATTAATTGAGATTATGATATGAAAGCAATTGTTGTCGCCTATCACAATATGGGCTGCATGGGTATTGAAGCCCTGATGCGTAACGGTTATGAAATACAGGCGGTTTTTACCTACCCGGATGATCCGGACGAAACCATCTGGTTCGAGTCGGTTGCCGAGCTGGCAGCGCGACATAATATTCCGGTCTATTCGCCCGATGATATTAACCATCCCCTATGGGTGGAAAAAATACAGAATATGAAGCCGGATATTTTGTTTTCATTTTATTACCGCCACCTTTTGAAACAGGAACTTCTGGATATCCCGCCGGCAGGCTGCGTTAACTTGCACGGGTCATTACTGCCGAAATATCGTGGTCGTGCGCCAGTTAACTGGACCCTACTGAATGGCGAAACAGAAACCGGGGTTAGTTTGCACTACATGACGATTAAACCTGATGACGGTGATATTTTGGCCCAAAAATCCGTTGCGATTTCTGATGCCGACACCGCCGTCAGCCTGAATCAAAAATTAGTACAGGCTGCCAGTACCATGCTGGACGAATATTTACCGCTGATTGAAAATGGTACGGCGCCTCGACAGGCCCAGGATCATAGCCAGTCCAGTTATTGCGGCAGGCGAAGACCTGAAGATGGTCAAATCGACTGGGATTTGCCGGCTACTGGTATTCGGAATCTGATTCGTGCGGTGACCCGACCTTTCCCGGGTGCCTTCAGTTTTCGGGGCCAGAAGAAAATTCTGATATGGGAGGCCGAGGTCATAGAAAGCAAAGCTGATGCGGTCCCTGGCACGATTCTGGCAACTGATCCACTAACCATCGCCTGTGGCCAGGATGCGTTGAAAATATGTTTTGCACAAATAGATAACGGTATCTATAGCAGTGGAAGCGAGTTGGCAAGAAGTCTCAACCTGGTCAGTGGTATCAGGTTGAATTCAATCGCGAGCATGGAGCAGCAAAGAAATCGAAAAACCCGGGTGCTGATACTGGGAGTCAATGGTTTTATCGGTAACGCGCTAAGCGAACGATTGTTAGCCAGTGGCGACTATGAAGTTCATGGCATGGATTTAAATGACAATGCAATAAAACGTTTACATCACGAACAGGATTTTTATTTTCACGAGGGCGATATTTCAATTCATCGTGAGTGGATTGAATTCCATGTCAAGAAATGTGATGTCATATTACCTTTGGTGGCGATTGCAACGCCTATCGAGTATACCCGTAACCCGATCAAGGTGTTCGAGCTGGATTTTGAAGAAAATCTTCGCATTGTTCGTTACTGTGTTAAATACAAAAAACGTATTATTTTCCCATCGACCTCGGAAGTCTATGGTATGAGTGATGATGCCAATTTTAATGAAGATACATCCAGGCTAATTCTGGGACCGATCAATAAACAGCGATGGATTTATTCCTGTAGTAAGCAGTTACTGGACCGTGTGATCTGGGCCTATGGTCAGTCCGAAGGGCTGAAATTTACATTGTTCAGGCCATTTAACTGGATCGGACCGCGACTGGACAGCTTGCATGCAGCCCGTATTGGCAGCTCGCGTGCGATTACCCAGTTAATTCTAAACCTGATTGAAGGAACGCCAATTCAGTTGATAGACGGCGGGGAACAAAAACGTTGTTTTACCGACGTCGCAGATGGCATCGAATGTCTTTTCAGGATAATAGAAAACAAGGATGATGTATGTAATGGTCAGATCATAAACATTGGTAACCCCGATAATGAATACAGTATTCGGCATCTGGCAGAAGCCTTACTCGAATCATTCAACAAGCACCCGCTTCGTGACCAGTTCCCACCCTTTGCCGGCATGCACAAAATTGAAAGCCATAGTTACTATGGCGATGGCTATCAGGATGTACAGTATAGAAAACCAAGCATAGAGAATGCGAGAAGATTACTGGACTGGAACCCAACTATTGGGATGGAGCATTCTATCGATCAGACCCTGGATTATTTCCTTCAAGATTACGTTGGCAATGATGCGCAAATATCGCCTGCCCCAGCGACGAAGCAGGAAGACCTGGAAGCCATAACCAGTTAGTCATAATGGAGGAGGACGCCACAGCAATTTCTGTAGGCCTGCGCGTTGATGTCGATACCTTCAGGGGTACCCGGGACGGCGTACCACGGCTAATCGCAACACTGGATGAGTTTAATATACACGCCAGTTTTTTCTTCTCTGTAGGGCCTGATAATATGGGAAGACATTTATGGCGATTGTTGAAGCCCGCTTTTTTAATGAAGATGCTGCGATCAAATGCACCCGGCTTATATGGCTGGGACATTTTACTTCGCGGCACATTGTGGCCCGGGCCTTCTATCGGTAAACGCCTGTCTGACATCATAAAATCGGCAGAAGATAAAGGTCATGAGACTGGATTGCATGCCTGGGATCATCATCGCTGGCAGGCAAGTATGACAAGCATGAGCAATAGTGAAATTCGTCATGAAATTCAGCAGGGAATCGACATGTTGAATACGATCCTGGATAACCCGGTCAACTGTTCGGCTGTTGCCGGATGGATATGTAATGATAATGTGTTGCTGGAAAAAAACGAGTTTAGACTAAAATATAACAGTGATTGCCGCGGCAAATACATATTCAGGCCGGAAGTAGATCATACTGCCTGCACACCACAAATTCCGGTCACGCTTCCGACCTACGATGAAGCCATAGGTATCAATAATATAAATGATGACAATTACAATGAGTATATTCTGAGCTTGATCAAACCAGACCAACTGAATGTGCTGGCGATACACGCGGAAGTAGAAGGCATTTCCAAAAACCGGATGTTTAAAGATTTTTTAAAGTTAGCGCGGGAAAACCAAATTAATTTTTACCCGTTGGGTGAACTGTTACCCGACGACGCGCATATTCCAGCCGGCAAAATATTAAATCAGGATATCGAAGGGCGTGAAGGACAAATTTGCTGGCAACTTGTCTAGATGACATTTCCGGATGAATGCGAATAAATCTAGCGTAATAAATACTTCGAATTTAGCCTTTCTGGTTATAGCTGTTTTTATTGTTCTGTATCTGGTACCGCTTGAATTTCGCCCGCTGTGGATCCCGGACGAAACCAGATATGCCGAGATTCCCAGGGAAATGCTGTTGTCCGGCGACTGGCTCGTGCCGAAAATTAACGACCTGCGCTATTTTGAAAAACCACCGATGGGTTATTGGCTGAGTGCTATCTCGATCTGGGCATTTGGTGAGAATGCGTTTGCGGTAAGATTAAGTAGTGCAATTTCTGCCGGCTTAACGGGTTATTTTGTTTTTCTACTGGCGCTAAGTGCGGGTTTTAGTCGACCTGTTAGTTATACCGCATGCTTTATTTTTCTCGGCTTCCTCGCCGTCTATTTAGGCGGAACATTCAGTATCCTCGATGGCCCGTTGACACTATTTTTAACGGCCGGGATTAGCTGGTTTTATGTTGCAACCAAAACTGGCAGATATGCCTACTGGTTGCTCTCGGGCCTGGCGCTCTGCCTTGCTTTTTTGACCAAAGGATTTCTGGCCTTCGCGATTCCGGTGATCGTGTTGCTTCCCTGGATATTATGGATAAAACGCGCGCAAATATTATTTCGCCAAAGCTGGCTGGTTATAGCGACTGCACTTGTCGTGGCTCTACCCTGGGCGATAGCTATACACATGAGGGAACCGGACTTCTGGAATTATTTTTTCTGGATTGAACATATAAAGCGATTTTCATCGGGTAGTGCCCAGCACGGGGCGCCATTTTATTATTTTATGATGTATTTTCCATTGATGGCTTTTCCGTGGGTCAGTTATATACCCGCTGCTATTAGTGGTTTACGACAATTAAATACTGACCATGATAAAAATCTGATTAAACTATGTATATTGTGGATTGTTATACCATTCGTTTTCTTTTCAACGTCCAATGGAAAACTGGCAACCTATATCCTTCCGGTATTTCCGCCGCTGGCTATTCTTTTGAGTGCTGGTTTGCATCAGTACCTGAATCTCGATAGGCGTAAACTGGTTAACCTGGCGACGATTGTTAACGGTGTAATATTCCTGGTGCTACTCACAGCTTTGATTTTAAGTAAGACGATACCAGCGGTCAGGGATGTTTATAGTGATGAATATGGGAAGTTTGGATTAATAAGCGGGGCATTATTAGCAAGCATTGTTATGTCTGGGCTCGCACTATTTTGCAAATCAAATCACAAGCTGATGGTATTAATAATATCGATGTTCTTTCCAGTCCTGTTTGTTTTTCACATGGCTATACCCGTCGCCACTTACCATCACAAAGCACCGGGTCCCCTGTTAGAGCAATACAAACATCTTGCCACAGATGATGCCGTGATCATCACTAGCTCTTTGCTTATAAGAGCGGTCTCCTGGTATTTTAAGCGCGAGGATATATACCTTATGGAAAAAGGGGAGGTCGAATACGGGCTGAATTATCCGGACAGTCAATACAAATTCCTGAATATGGATAGTATGGCCCGGCTCGTGGATGAAAATATTCATGAGCAACCACTATTGTTTATATGCAAACCAGAATGTGATCCGAAAATGGAGTCGTTGTTCGAAAGTGAGCAAAAACAAAAACACGTCTATGGTAATTTTGTTTTAATTTATGTGCCAGGCGGAAAAACATCGTCAGGCCCAAAGTCAGTAGACTGAGATCGTGGAATACCTGCTTATTTCCCTGACCCTGGTATTTACCACTGCGGGTCAGCTACTGCAGAAAGTAGCGGCCGACAAGGCAAATTTGACCAGCGGGTATTCGTTAATCCATTCATTTGCGGTCCAGAAAGAAACCTGGTACGCGATACTTTTTCTATCTACAGGTATGGCGTTCTGGCTGGCGGTTCTTTACATGGTCGAGGTGAGTACCGCCTATCCTTTTTTAAGTATTGGTTTTATCCTGGTATTGCTTGCATCGCATTTTATTTTAAAAGAAAAGATCACCCTGACACGAATTGCCGGCTGTGTCGTGATTGTTGTTGGAGTTGTCCTGGTATCTGCATCGTGAGTGATATGATATTCAGATACAGGAATCAATTGTTCATTGGCGCCAGTGTTTTATTGACCAGTTGCGCTCAAATTTTTATGAAGCTGGGCATGATAGATTTGCAGCAATCTCTGGCTGTTAACTCGATATCCGAGTTAAGTAACCAGGTCATAATTACTGTCAGCGCCTGGGTTTTTGCCGGATTGGTTTTCTATGCAATATCGCTGTTTAGCTGGATGCTCGCGTTACGCGCGTACCAGCTAAGTTTTGCTTACCCGCTATTAAGTTTAAGTTATGTTTTAGTGTATATCATGGCAATGTTTGTGCCCGGTATTACCGAGAATTTTTCAGTCATAAAATCAGCAGGCATCCTGTTGATCATATTCGGTGTGATTCTGATATCCAGCACCTCTTCCGGGAATTTATATCGAAATTCCTAACCGCGCTACACAGCCGGCTGTATCGGGCGAACCCGGAAGCAAAAGAGGGCGCATGCCTCCCTGGCCACCTAAAGAATCAAAAAACATAGATGGCTCTGCATGAAATTACTGTTGTTAAAAATGATTCAAAAACTCGCTAAAAAAACGTTTCGTCATTCCGGCCCACGAGCCGGAATCTACAAAAAATGGAGCCACTATTAGCAATCATGCCTCTATTCACCATAGATTCCGGCTAAAAACATGCCGGAATGACGGCGGTGTAATTAACCGACAAAAGAACAGTATTTTTGTGCAGAGCCATTAAAAACATAGATGGAATGGCTGAGAAATGTATAGATTTCTTTATCCCACGGCTAATCTTTGTAGGAAATTGCTTACAAGAATTAACGCTATCGTAGATTGGAAGACAAACACCATAGTGATATTCTGGTTTGCACAATTACCAGTGCGATGAATTAATTCAACAATGTTTTAACGGCCTGCCTTGAGGAGCCATATTATGAAACAGATTACAATATTTGCCATGGTCCTTTCCCTGACCATTTTAAGTGGCTGCATGAGCGCGTCTCAGCACCGGGATGCGGTGCAGGATGATACTGGCCAAAAGCTGACCGTTGGTGTCGTGCAAAAGGAAATAAAGGTTGGCATGAGTGGTGCTGGAGTGCTTGGAGTGCTGGGTTCCCCCAATATTGTTTCTACCGACGACCAACGTCGGGAAGTATGGGTATACGACAAGATAGCGACGGATTACGTCTATTCGAA